>NZ_CP015411.1:530000-830000 GCF_001750165.1 Pseudoalteromonas luteoviolacea | reverse complement strand
AACGCTCCTCCCATTGAAACATAAGACTCATAAGCATCCAAAATAGTTGATTTGCAGCTGTTATTCGGGCCGACTAAAACAACTATGTTATCGATAAGAATTTTGATCTCATCTTTAATACCTTTGAAGTTTGAGATTAATAGCGCTGATAATTTCATAAAGTATCCTTTTAACGGATTTTCAATAGAAAGACATTCAAGGAACGCTTTGTCTTTCTGAAATAAGTCCAAAATAGGCTCTGGAACAGAGTAGATTAAAACTATGTAACTAACTGATTAGAATAGTAAGATCGCCTTCCAGTAACTACTTTGTTTTACTGGAAGGCTGACCATAATTTTAGTTACTATGGCGTATACTCAGTATGATGACATCGTGGACAAGGCGGTAATCTATCGTCGTGATCATCCAACGTAACTTGCTCACCACAGTTTTTGCAGGTGTAAGTACCTGTTCCGGGCTTTTCACCAGTTGTAGACATAAATAGTCTCCTTAATAATCCCTGATTGTAAGGTAACTACGCTTGCCTAGGCGGGATAAGGCAAGTACCAACATTTTGATACTGCTATTTAGAGCTGGAATAATTTAGTCTAAAATTCCATCTTGCGTGAGTTGTAAAATTCTGTCAATGATGAATTTATATAATAATTTCAATACCACATAAACAAAAGCACGAAAGATATTCACTTGCATTTCTGTACCTTTGAGTAAAATAATCACAACCAATACTTTTTAACTTACCGCTATGTGACCAAAACCTAGAAGTGTGCAGTTTTGACAAGAAAGCATCGCGATTCAGCTTGAGCTTTTCCAGTCAACCAAGAGGCTCAACCTCTCCGAAACCTACGAAGCGATTCCAAAAGATGTGTCGCCGAATGACCCGCTGATCACATGGATCAACGACGGTGTGGCAGAGTCAGTAGAAAGACCATTTACGATTGATGGCAAAGGATTTATTGCTGAGATCTCACCCGCTAATTTTAAGAACAAGAAAAGTAAAAAATTTCGAAGCCATTTCCCGCATTTAAGAGAAGCACGTATTGAATATGCGATTATTTCAATGGCTTCAAAACAAGCGATGCAAATTCAATCTGACGGCGAAAATAACAAAGTGTTTTATCTCAAGACAACCTACTATCAAATCCAAAAAGAAATGATCAACGCCATCAACAAAGTCGAAAACAAAACACTGAAGCCGAACGATTGCCCTTACAACACTTCTAGCATACGTGAAGCATTAGAGATACTAAAACGTACTGATATCGCCGTGCGTAATGAGAGCGGCGAAAACCTGTATATTTTTAACCGTATCAAAGACATTGTTCTGGTCAATTCCAGCCGGACACTTTTCTTAAAGAATTTTCATACTCTATTGGTGACTGATCGTTATTAGCTGAGTGCAGTCTTTCTAGGTTGTAATCTTTCATATATCCAGCAACATCATTTTTCATGTGCTCACGAGTTGGTTGAGCCACTTTTAGTAACCAATCATGTTTCAAGCTACCAAAGAACCTTTCAACAACAGCATATCCCAACACGCTCCCACATCGCCCATGCTTGCTCGCATACCAAACTGCTTTAACAGGTGACGGTGTCGCTTACTCGTATACTGAGACCCTCTGTCAGAATGAAACACCAAACCTTTGGCTGGTTTTCTCACGTTATAAGCTTTAATCATGGCTTTCATCACTAAATCCGTCGTCATGCGCTTATCAATATTCCAGCCAACAATCCGACGGGAATATAAATCCATTACAACAGCAAGGTACATCCAGCCCTCACCTGTTTTCAGGTACGTAATGTCGCCAGCCCAAACTTGATTCGGTGCCACCGGGTTAAAGTTCTGGTTAAGCAAATTATCTGCAACGGCATCAGAGTGCTTACGCTTGGTTGTCACTTTATAAGCTACACGTTGTTTAACAACTAAGTTGAGCTTCGTCATTAATTTTCTAGTTTTATAGCGCGTTATTTTAAAACCTTCTTTGCGTAAGTTATTACATAACTCACGGTAGCCTAAGCTCTCTCTGCTGCGTTTAAACAGTGCTTTGGCTCTGCGATAAAGATGTAACTCTTCTGCCGCTATAAGCTTCGCTGGACGCGCCAGCCATGCATAATAGCTTGAGCGACTCACCTTCATAGCTGAGCATAATTTAATGACTCGATAACCTTGGCTATTTTTTTTGATGAACTGGTATTTTACTTCATTTCTCTCGCAAAGAAGGCGCTGGCCTTTTTTAAGATCTCTTTCTTCATTTTGAGATCTTTGTTTTCTTTTCTTAAACGCTTTAACTCTGCGCGCTCATCTTCGCTTAGCGAATTACCAGCCTGTTGCTCTTCGAGTTTAGCTTTCCAATTATAAATAAGCTTGGTGGTGATCCCTAAAGAGGCTGCCGCCTCTGAAACTGAATAGCCTTGCTCGGTTACCAAAGCAACGGCTTCTTGCTTAAACTCGGTTGTATAAGATTTATTTTTACGTTTTGTCATTTAACACCTCAATATTTGGACATTGTCCTTTATTAAAGTGTCCGGCTCAATTAAACCAGTTCACAAAGCCAAGCTCAATACCAAGATGACATAGAGCAAGCAGAGCAAGATATAAAAGCTCAAGCCGAAGAAGAAATAAAACGCGCCAGTGAAGAACTCAGACGCAAGCAAGAAGCCTTTCAGCGGCAACAAAGCCAACAACAATCGAACAACAACTCAGACCAGTCACAATTTGATTCTACGGGGTTAGATCCGCGCAAATTCGAGGACGCTTGCTCAATTCTTGGCGTTCATGCTGGCAACAGTCTAGTCGAGTTTAAAAAAGCTTATCGTCATTTATCAAACTTATTTCATCCCGACAAACTAGATAAGTTTGACGGGATTTTAAAACAACAGGCGAAAGAAAACGCCAAACTCATTAACATTGCATGGGAGACGATTCAGAAGAAGTTGAAGTAGTACTGAACTGATTTCTAAAGGAGATAAACGAATGCTAGTAAAACGCTCACTTACACTGCTTTGCTTACTGACTGTAGTTTTGACAATGACTGGGTGCTCAACACCAACCCCGTACAAGGTAAGCTCTCAGTATGATTCCATCACCTTGTATTACCAAAAGCAGCAAGCCTCAGAAGATTTACCCACCTTGGTGTCTGAAGACAATAGCCGCTGGTATGGTCGAGATATTGGCTCAAATCGCTACAAATACACCTTAAATAAATCAGTCTCAGGGCAGTGCTTTAAGCTCATGCCAAAAGATGACCCTTATGGCAAACCTATTCACAGGTGCATTAAAAACCCACTACCAAATCAACATGCAAAATTGATTGCTGAAAAGTCTGAAATAGAGCAAAAAATTGCACACTACCAAAAGCAATACCCCAGTGATATACAGAGTTTATTAAGGTCACTTAATAGAAACCCTGCGTATCAAAATAATCGTTGCATGCTGATAGCTGCCCAAAGCACACCCCAACGGCCGCGTACTATTTGTGACGATCCTGACGCCTTACAAAAAGCTCAGATCTCATGCCTTGCACCACTAGGTTCAAAGGCTTGTCAATATGCACTTAAGGAAGAGAGAAAACGCAAAGGTAAAAGAGCAAGCAAGACGGAGTTATTCTTAGCTGGTAATGCGTGTAGCTCAATGATCAGCCAACGCATATCCGGTGGTGAAATAGGTCTCGGATTAGTTGAAAGCGCAGCCGATGCAATCGGAGACGGGCAAGGAGGTTTTTTTGATGGGCTCAGTGCATTACTTGAGAGTGCAGCAATGGCAACGCGTATCGCTTCAGCATACAGTTGCTTTGATGGTCTGATGCCTAGTTGTGAAGGTAAAATCGAACGGTGGAAAGAACAAGTCAGAACCATCCAACAAAAGCCCTATAAACTGCGTGATCAATGCAAATATATAGCCAAAAGGCTCAGCGAATCACAGCAAAAGTTTGCGCATGTGAAAGCAAGTATAAGGAAGTTAGAAAAGCAGCTCGATAACAACAGAAAGCAAAGGGCTGAGCTTGAACAAGATTCAATATTACTGGTACTAAAAAGCACCGATTCTCTTTAGTAATTTTGTCCCAGTCATTAAAAATGAGCTATCGATAATGTAAGTTATCGATAGCTCCAATCCGCCAGTTATAGTCATCATATATGGACTACAAAATACCAATAGGTTGCAAAATCAGTAAACAAAGGATGTATGATTTGAGCCTGTTTACTAACTGACCATTTGACTTTGACCAATTTCTGATACAATAGAAGTAGACTTATTTTTTAAGAGTAGACAGTATGACTATTACTCTCCACGGTAACCTTGCCGAGCTTGTACAAACTGAAGCTAACAACTCAGGATTTCAGTCGCCTGAAGATCTTATCTTCGAGGCGGTTTCAGAGTACGTAAAAAAGCGCATCGATTTGGGTATTGAACAAGGTCTTCAAGATGTCGCTAGTGGTGATATGGTTGAACTTGACGCTGGCAACATCTCACAGATACTTTCTAAACCTGCATCTCAATGGTAAAAGTACTATTAACCCGCAAAGCCAAAACCGACCTTGAATCGATCGAATGTTTTATAGCTGAAGACAACCCAGCCAGAGCCAGAAGTTTTTGTGAAGAGTTCTTGCACAGAGCAGTTGAAAACTTAGCTACATTCCCTTGCTCTCACCCGCTCTATAACAAAGAAAAGAATATCAGGCGCTTTGTTTACCGAGACTACAACTTGTACTATCAATACGATACATCAAAAGACAGTGTTTATATCCTACATATACTCCACGCCTCGGTATTTCAAAATATGCTGTTGCGTAATAAACGATGAGGCAAGTTATATTAACTTATCAAGTAATACCGTACTTTAATAGATTTATGAGTTCGTCATACTGCCAAGAAATGATCATAAATTTTGCGCGAATTTCATCCTCTACCTTCGGGTTTAAACCTACTTTTTTACGTTCCTTTTCAGCCCAAAATTCATATGCTAACTGAACACTTTCAGAATGTAACCCCCAGTCAACATTAAAATCCCTTTCCCAAAAAACATGCATTAAATCTTTACGATATAATCGCACTAAATTACTGTCATTTAATACTAATATTGAAAAGTGCTCACTTATCTTTCTGTGAATTTCTTGGTCATTATGTAACACAAAAATTGCATCTTCCACCTGCTGAATACTGCTATCGGATGTAACGTTTTCAGCCATGCTTTTTAGTGATATTAGTAGGCTTATATTCTTGTACCGTTCATGCCTTAAAAGCTCTATAAATCTATTGTATTCTGCTAATCGACCATCATAGCTTTTTTGCTCTAGTTGGCTTGGTGCTATAAGGTAGTAAGTAATCACCGATGGAATTACAGTTCCCAGCACTGTTAAAATAAGTAAAATAAGGTGCTTTTTTATCTTATCAGTCCGAGCTATTTGATTTTCACTACCCACATTTTTACCTTTTTATACTACAAACTAAATACCTACCATAAACATCTCTATTTTCCTTTTCAAAATATACAACCAATCCTTTTAAATCTTTTTTATCACAGTGTTTTTCGCAAGATAGTCGCATAACCTCCTTTTCTTTTTTACCATCAATATAGTATTCAACCAGAACCGTATTATCTGTTCTTTTTTCAATAATTTTACCTTTCATCAAGCTCTCATTAATTATTTTCTGTTCACTTTAAATAAGCTTAGTGCCTTTTACTAGCTGAGGCTTTTTGATTCCCATCAATAAACCAAATATCTGATGCTTGTCCATATTCAGCAAGAAATTCCCTACGAACTTTTTGAACATCAGCATACTTTTTCCCGATACCACCTACATCCATAATCAGAAATATACCTAAATCAGTATCGTCCGCTCTTTTATATATTTCGAGCTGTTTTTCATAGCCATGCACTAAAGTTGTGTTCGTGGATAACTTTACTTCAACTACGACTTTTGAGTCGTAACCTTGTGACATTTTGAAATCAACAGGACCATTACCTGAGTCAGCTTCAGGAGTGAGATCTAGATTGTTCGCTTTACAGTAGCTATATGCAACTGCAAACAATAGTCTTTGAGATGCTTTTTCTTTTCTTGGTTTACCATTTTCATCCCATAATTCCTTCCAAAGCCCTTTATGTTCAACAAGCTCCTGAAACTGCTCCAATATCTTATGTACAACTTCAATCACTTCTTTTGAAGTTAATTTTCGACCTGAATAGTTAGAAAGATCAAAGGGGTGTGATTGCGATACCGACTTCAGTAATTCGGTCCAAAAAGCCTCACCATTTCTATCACTACTAAAATCATAAGGTGTTGGAGATACCTCTCGAATCATATCCATAACTTGCTGAAATGCTTCTTTGCTTCTCAATGCCGATTTTTTAATTGTTCTTTTTGCTTTTTTGACATGTTAGCCCAAATTTCACCAACATGATTATTTACTCTCTCTCTAAGCTCTTCATTTTCTCTCACAACTCTAGAAATATCACTCCAGTCAGATGCAATTGGTAAATCCCTAACAATATCATTTGGAACAAATAGCAAAGGCTGACTTGAGTAAGGGTTTTCAACCAAGTCATATACTGTGTTTTCAACTTTAAATTGTTTTGTAGGCAACTGTAATGATTTATTGATGGTCTGTGAAAACTTAACCAGATCATGAATTATTATATTTGTAGTCATGTCACTAATTCTGTCTGGGCCTATTCCTTCTTCAAACAATGCCAGAGCCATGAATAAATCAACATCTTCCACACCTAAAGAAACTATCTGACGAGCAGTTTCCAAAGTAGTTGAAATCAGGTCTTTCCCAAAACCTGAGCCTCTAACACTGGTTCCATAGCCTAGACAAGTCCAGCTTACCTCTGAGAATTTAAAAAGCCTCTTTGCATTTCGCCAAGCTATATCATTCTCTTCTTTCGATACTGACAAAAGCTTTATTATTTGACTAAATCTCTGCCTGTATGACTGAGCTGCACCATCACTCACCTCGATATGACTACTTTCCTCTAAAAGCAATGGGTCAATAAAAACCAACGTGTCGGTATTCAACAATACATTTACAACTCCCAGCTTATCCAGCGTAGCTAAATCAATGTTAAACTGTGTAGATATTGTGGCTGGACTTTTAATTTTACCCATATTATTCCCTTCAAATTAATATCAGCTCATGGGCAGTGAGCTAAGAGTCCACAAAACCAAGAACTGGCTGGAAAGTATCTTTTCACTTTTAAGCCGCTAGTTTGAACACCGCGAGTTGGAAAATAAAAATGTTACTTTTTGTACAAAAAGTAACATGGGGATTAATTGGTTCATTTAAAGACCAGTTAGTTGAATAAATTTAACTTATTTACCAACTCATTTTTAATATAGGTAGCCACAGGCACTAGCCCCGCCTTTTTCTTGATGGTTGCAAGCTCTGACGGCGTAAACCTTAAACCAACTAACTCTGATTGTTTTTCCGCAGCGGGTTTTGCTGTTCTACCACTGGTTTTTACTGATGATTGCTGATGTATCAAATTAGATAGTGTGTTTTTGTTACTAAGTTTGATGTTTGTCAGGCTATTTTTTTGACTCATTTTTAGGGAGGATTAAAGAATAAATGGCGTCGAATTGCTTACTCACTTCCCTATATTGAAACTTGGCAAGTGGTGATGCCGCTTGAAGCCGTGAGATTGATTTTCTGGATTTAAAGATCTCATCAAATACCTTGGAGAACTTCAGTGGTAGTACCGGAATATCTCAACCAAACTTTTCATGCACAAGCGTTTGAATATGTTTAAAACTTTCGCACTCATACCAGCTTTTACCTTTGTCGCGGTAAGTTTTTTGCAGTTTGGTTGCCACCACAAGAACATTTTTGTTGAGGTGCAAAACTTCAGCAAGCGTATTTAATCACGCCAGTATAGATTTGTACTCATCATAGATGGGTATGATCACCCAGTCCGATTGCGCAACAGCTGTACTTATACTTAATGCGCCGTTTGAAAGTGCCCCAGCAAGATCGAAGACCATATCTATATGCTCAGGTATCATAGGAAAAGGCTCATTGAGATCAACGGCCATAAACTGATCTTCAGGTAATATTTCATCATAAATATGGTATGGCTCATTTGTTCCTAACGCAAAACCGTGGTCGTGAACGATATTGGTTGAGATTGGAGACTTCCCCGCCCCTCATTTTGTGGTATAGACAGTTACTTTCATAAACTTGTGTTATCAATTAAATCTATCAAACTGATTGTACTGATATTTTAAAATAATCAAATTTACTTTGTTATTTCGCGTTACTCGAAATAATCGATTTAACTCAGTCACTCTATTAAATTGATTTACCGTGTTTTTTCTCGTAACTATCTTGAGATTGACGAAGTGTACCGAGCTTTACTTTAGCTTGGTTAATTCGCATTTCATGGAGCTGTGTATCGTCTAAGAGTTTTTGTTCACTGGCTTTTTTCAAATCGCTATCACTAAAACTCATGATGGCCTTTTCTAGGCTAGTTGAAATGACTTTGTGCGCCTGTTCGAGTTCTTGTGTAGAACCCAAACGCTCAGCCCATTCTTTATCTTTGAATAGGTCAAGACTCAGTTCAATATTGCGCTTTTCCTTCATTACGGTGTGATAGGCATTAATTCGCGAAACCAGCTCATCATCTTTTGGCCGATAAATTGAATCTTGCTCTTTGGCTTCCATACATTACTATCTATATTGACTGATATATGAACAGTTTGAACCCTGAATCTTAAAATTTCAACTTTGTCAGGTATAGCAAGAAGGGAATAGAGCTTAAATATGGCGCATCCGTTTACTCCACAAATATGTGATATGGCCGATAGCATGGGTATATGCCTTTATCAGCGTTTTTCTCAAGCTGAAGCCGCTCTTTTCTTGCATTGCACTATTGAAGCGCTCACAGAGTTACAGAAGCAGCATAAAATTGAGTATATCCAAGTTAACGAAGATCTTACTGAATTTTTCGGCTTTCAACTTTTGGAGTACTTAGCACAACAAATCCAACCCTGTAATGAACCACCACAACTAAACACACCTGATAAAATCATTTGCGTAAAGGAAGTGCAGCGCCTAACTGACCTCTCTC
The DNA here is from genome assembly GCF_001750165.1 of Pseudoalteromonas luteoviolacea. Lineage (NCBI taxonomy): Bacteria > Pseudomonadati > Pseudomonadota > Gammaproteobacteria > Alteromonadales > Pseudoalteromonadaceae > Pseudoalteromonas > Pseudoalteromonas luteoviolacea. The sequence goes on along the minus strand of NZ_CP015411.1, from coordinate 820,937 downwards.
GTACAACCATTTGGCGACTAGAACGTGCAGGGAAGTTCCCCGCAAGGGTGCCGCTTACAGGTAGCCGTATTGGCTGGCGTCATAGTGATGTTCAAGATTGGATCAAAAGAAAGGAATAAATTATCTCACCAGTTCGACTTTTAACTTGATATATTACTATATTCAGGCTAATTGTTAGAGTGTATAGCTGAAGCTTCAAGGACAAAGGAATGAGATACACATTAATAGTTATTTGTTGTTTTTTATTTGGATGTTCACATACCAATCATTCTATTCAAGCAACTTTGTATAAAGAAACTTCAACTGACAGCGACACTTATGATTTTATACAATTTTCAGGAAATCCCATTTTTGTTGACAGCAATAGCGTTTTCGAAGTCCGAATAGAAGAGATCATGCCTGGGTGGATACATCAAGGCGTCGTACAAAATGCGCCTCTTGAACAACACAACCAAAACCCTGATTGTGATGATAGTGATGATAGTGATGATAGTGATGATGGACCTTGCTTTTATAACTCTTGGGATGACAATATAGCAGATCAATTATACGGCAAAGAGTTGTGGATAGTCTCCAAAATAGAGAGTATCAACAAAAATGATATACTCGAACGAAATAGTAAAGTTTACTTTAATGCTACCAACGTCAAGTTAAATTCCTTTTCCTTTAAGCCGATACCTCTCGACATTGAAGAGCTTAACTTGTTTTCTCATTCATCTGATAGTGCTTACCGATTAACTATTAAAGTGTATGAAGTTCAAGGTTTCAACATAAAAAAAGAAGCATTAAAAGCATATGATAACAATCCAGGAATCTCCGGTTTGCTAATTTCTGGATGGGAAGTTATCAAGAATACCTTTGGAGCTCTAGTAGGAGAAGTTATAGAGAACCAATGGAAAGAGAGAAAAGAAGAAGAGCAGTTTATAGAAAGGTTGCTTCTCGAGAATGGTGCTGTTATTGAGTTTCAAGGAGTAATGCAAATTTTAAGAAAGAAGGATGAATTAAGAAAAACAGGACCTGTTGGTAAAATAGAACAATATTTACTTTATGACCCATACAAATCTGCAGATTTTAATAGCTCCTTTAGTTCAATCAACACCTATCAAGCAGCTTTAGCCGAGCTAGAGAAGACAGTCGATCTCAATATCAAAAATGTAAAACGAACATATTTGAAATTTACAGTTCAACAAAGCCTAGAAGTTGTTCCTCCACTTGCTGTAATCCCATTAGAAGGACAAACTGAGGCCATTAAATTTTTAAAACGAGTTAAACGTGACTAGTTTAAAATAATCGTAATCATACCATGTACTTTAAACACGTTGACCTTAGGAATTTATTAGTGAAAATCTAAGGTATATAAAAAACAATCAAAAGTTGGTAGTATAACTTTGGAATATAGAGTAATTCGACACAGGGTTAACCGTAAAACAATGGTGGCAGGAGTGGTGGCAGAAGCCCTTTTTTACTAGTAAAAACCAAAGATAACCAACTGTAATTTAAAGATTTCTATTTCACACTCAAGAAGCAGATCCAGAATATTGAGTAAGACTCACTAGCGCTCGCAAAAACTTTTAAAACATTGAAAAACCTCGCTTTATAGCGGGGTTTTGTTTTTATCGTTCCGTATTTTTTCATCCTGTTTCATCTAATTGGTGAGTATTTATCACTGCTAGTCTCAAACTACTGATGAGTACAAGAGGTGAAAAAATACCAAATTTAACAGTTAAACAAGTCAACATGCTTGCCAAAGGCAAGCCAAGTAAAACACCGATGGAAACGGTTTGTATTCGTCGTCCCGAAGCGTGGCGACCCTGATTGGTCTTTGGGATATACCTGTAACGAAAATTCGGGCAGCTGACATTGGCTGAAGCGCGTGGTGAGGCTGAAACGATCAGAGCCATGCTAAGAGATAGCACTGCTGCTGTATCATTGAGCTCTCTCACTCAGCATAGCGTAACGAGCCATTTCAAGATATGTATGTCAATAAACTACGAAAACGATTAAAAAGGCCTGATATTCCGAAAAGTAAATATGACAACAATGTAGCCAGATTTATTGGTCACCTTAACGTTGAGCAGGTTAGTGCGTTCCGCATTCGAGATATCCTAAATATTATTACCGATAGAGGGCTGTAACTCCTCCAGAGCTGCAAACTGGTTTAATGGTAATTTTTATCCCACAACACGCGATCATTTTGATGGTTTTTACCGACGTTGGACGATTATCAAGTTTATTCATGGTAAATCAGAATCAGAAAAATTTGAAAATTGAGGTGCGGTTTCTTGATATAAAAATAACTTTAATTCTTTTTATAATTGATTTAGACTAGCAAATAATTAAGGGTTGCTTCATATCCTTTCTTCCCACAAGAAAAGATCAGTAGGTCATGAAGTAATAGGTGAACAACCTAAATCATAGTTTTATAAATCATTGCATAATGCACACGTCAGTTGCAGATAACGCTTTTAGAGTGGGACAGTAAATGCGTTATTGGTTGTAAAGACGGAGACAGTTATGCCCTTTTACTTATCCCCAAAAGTATTTTCAAATCAAGCCAAAGTTCTTGTTAAACACTGGCCTTTTAAGCCAATAAAAATTTCAGCTGCGCGGAACTTACTTTCACAGTTATATGGTTATAAAAATGATCACCACTATCGAAAGGTGCTAATGACTGCGCATGCTACGTCATTAGCACCCTGCTCAGAGGAAATAGTTCAATCTCATTACAGAGAGTGGATACAGCGTTTTGCAAAGTTAGGTGCGATGAATGAGATTCAAGCACGCCAACTCATGCATATGCTTTGGCCTGCGTATTTAAATCCCAACTATTCACTCACAACGAAGATGTATCATGCATTATTTCGATTTAACGGGCATTGTACTGACTTTCTTAACGATGAAATTAAGAATGTAGAGATTAAATATGATTTTGATGATACTCCAGCCATTGGGGATGCCATTCAGGCAATGGGGATTCCGCATACAGAAGTAGGATTAATTAGGGTAAATGATAAAAATGTAGACTTAAATTTCCGACTTAATGACGGAGACAAAGTTTCCGTTTACTCCTCTTCTGCTGAGTATACGAACTCAAATATGCCCTGGAAACCAAATGGTGAACTGACATTTTTATTAGATGTCCATTTAGGTGGACTTGCTCGTTACTTGAGAATGGCCGGATTCAATTGCTTGTTTGAAAACCATGACCATGGTGATTCGGTATTGGCGGAAGTCGCTTCAGTTGGTGAGTATATTTTATTGACCCGCGATAAAGGCTTGTTAAAACATAGTAAAGTTAAATACGGTCGCTGGGTAAGAGCAGTAAAGCCGATTGAGCAATTTAGAGAAATAGTTAAACACTATCATTTAGCTGATCACTTCAATCCTTTATCACGCTGTATTAAATGTAATGGCACTATCACTACCGTTAAAAAAGAAGAAATTAAAACAAAAGTACCTAAAAAGGTCTATGTCAATAATATAACTTTTAGTCAATGTGCTAAATGTGAGCAAGTTTATTGGCAAGGTGGGCATTTTGGCAAAATACAAAAAATATTAACTGATGTGAAAAATAGGGGCTTGTAAATGAACTTAACTACATCACCTGTGCATTATCATATTAAACAGAACGCAATTTTGTCTAAATTAGCTCATCATTATAACGGCAATAGTGGTACTCATTCTCAAAAAGAACTACAAAAGCTACATGATGCGATACTACTGGAATCTACAGAGCGATGCCTTGCAGAACCAAACTTCTCGTTAGATGGAGATATCATACCTGGCGGTCAGTGGCTCATGAACAAGTTTAGATGTAAAAAATCAGCTCATCAAATGTTTGATATTATTGCCTCGTCTGAAAGAAAGTTATTTAAGCCAAATCGATGCTACATTTGCAAGCAACTATATCAATCTGTTCATCATCATTATCACCGTCTATGTAATGAGTGTTCATCCTTTAACTTTCAACGCAGAAGTGATAAAGCAGATCTAAATGGACGAATTGCTTTATTAACAGGGGGAAGAGTCAAAATTGGTTTTCAAATCGCGTTGAAGCTATTACGTGCTGGTGCGAAAGTGATTGTAACTAGTCGCTTTAAGTACGATACTGCAAGACGCTATATGTTAGAACATGACTATGAAGATTGGGCAGATAACTTAATTATCTACGGCCTTGACTTAAAACACATTCCTTCAGTGGAATCTTTTATTGAATATATAGTTGAACGTTATGATAAGCTCGATATTCTTATCAATAATGCTGCGCAAACAATAAAAAAGCCTCAGAGTTACTATCAAGAAATGGCCAAGCGAGAAAACGCCCTTATAGAATGTGTTGATCGCAATTTACTCAGTCACTTCCATGATCCTCAGTTAGAAAGTGAGAGCCATCATTGGTTAACTTATTCTAGAGTATCAAAGCCCAGTGTCATTGATAGCACTATGCTTGATGAGTTTTCCGAGCCAGTCGATATATCACCTCAGAATAGTTGGACAAAAACAGCAGTAAATATAGATACACTTGAATTTTTAGAAACGCAAACTATTAATACAACCGCTCCGTTTTTACTTTGCTCTAAACTAAAAATCCTGCTTCAAAAATCTAGCTTGGAAAGAAAGTTCATAATCAATATATCGGCGATGGAAGGACAATTTAATCGAAAAAATAAAACTCACCGCCACCCCCATACAAATATGGCAAAAGCGGCGCTAAATATGATGACAAGAACAATCGCATCTGATTACGTAAAACAAGATATATACGTCAATAGTGTTGATACTGGGTGGGTAACTCAGGAAAACCCCTTACCAATTAAATCACGTAATCGAGCTATAGGTGTTGTCCCCCCTTTAGACTGTATTGACGGGGCTGCCAGAGTATTGGCTCCAATTTTTGAAACTATTAATGGAGCTACTCCTACTTATGGACGATTTTTAAAAGATTATCATGAATGCGCATGGTAATAATAAAATCATCAATTCATTAGACAAGGTAACAATGAATAATGATGCTCGCGGTGAATGTTGATCATAGAGATGGTTTTGCGTGTGTTGCAGATGTTTCTTTTGATTACAGGCAAGACAAACTTAAAAGCGCTCTTATATCAGCAAAGTTTCTAACGTAAAAGAATATGAAGCTGGAGCTTCTATCTTAGAAAGTTGCCCTTTATTGCTACCCTATTGAATGAACATTGCCTAAAACCAAACATGATTGTCATCCGACGGTCGCTTGCATTTATAGTAATAAACACTGCGACTCAAACCAGCTACGTCACAAGCAAATGCAACACTTACCTCAAATCTCGCACATAAATGCTCGACCCAAGCTCTGCGTCTACTCGTTTTTACAGCTTTTTTGAGATGATTTCCTCGAGCATTGAGTGTTTTAAACTGAGAGTCGCAAACCTATCTTTTAGCTTGCGATTTTCATCTTCAAGCTCTTTTAAACGTTTTACATCAGAGGCTTCCATCCCACCATATTTAGAACGCCACTTATAAAATGTACTTTGACCAACACCATGTTTACGGCATATTTCCGGTACAGGCACACCTGATTCAGCTTCTTTGATCATGCCGACGATCTGTGTTTCAGTGAACTTACTTTTTCGCATCGTAAAATTTCCTTCTTATATTGATAGAAATTCTACTTATGAACTGTTTCAGTTTATGGGGGAGTTACACCATGGCAGGGAGATACAGGTTACCAACTATATTAAGAAAAGTTGATAGCTTATGTCGCCAGAAATGGGGATTTTTGGAAAACGAGATAATTATGTACCTCGTTTTGAATAGCATTGAAATTATGACTATTTCATTAAATACACGTCATCCCATGTAAGATAAGGATCCCAATCCGGACCTAAATATGCAATACGACTATCTCTTTCAATTTGATAAATATTACTCCACTTATGGGGTTCAACGGATACTAATGTACCATCTACCAGCCTGATTGAAATGACTTGAGTTTCATTTGAAGTCGGTTGCAAAGGGTGGCCTATTAAATGCACATCGGTCAACTCTTGCTCACCAACCGAATACTCACTCCACTGAATTTTCTCGCCAAGTTGATATTCAGGGAAATTCAACAGGTTTCCCCAATAAAACACATAATCCATTTTTTTGTTGTCTATATTTACGTCCTTCAATATGCAGCAAGATTTAATAGGGGTCTGATGATCAATTTCATCATATTGATTTTTAGTGTAATAGTGAAGATTTAGATAATTAGCCATTCGTTGATAGGTTTTCTTATCCCAACAATGGCGCTCCAAGAAAAATAACCTTCTAAGGTTTACCCATTCTGAATAACGTGAGAATCGTGCCTGTAAGATCCTGTCCATATCACTAAGGTTACACTTTGGATCGCTAAAGGGTGGCTTTCTAACCATTGTCTGAATAGTACGCCAGACACTGTGAGTAGGAACAGCTTCCGTATTTTTCTTACTTAAGTATGCCTGACTGACCATGTCTTTAAAAAAACGATTTTCGTAATCTTCAACAGGTATCATATCGCTTGTAATAAACGGTTCTCCAATAGTGCCATAAGGTAATGACCTTATCTTGTCACCTGCTAGCTCAATTATTTTGTTTGCTTTAATGTGAATAAGTGTCTTAGGAGCATAATTACTACAGTTTTTACAATGAGATAATGAGCGCCCCATGACAAATAACTCATCAAAGTATTCTTCTCCCCTATTGATGTCACCCCAATAAATATGATCACCCACTTTGTAGGTTGGATAATTAACAATATTACCCCACTCGAAGGCTATATCTGTAGCAAAGCGCTCATCACATTGATCACACTGAGTAATTTCCTTCTCTAGGGTGGCGAAAGATTTCACTTCAAGCATTAAAGCAGATTGTTCAGCTCCTTTATATATACAGTCTTTTTCTCGCCATATATTTTGAACCAGTGTTTTGAAGTCTTCATTAGAAAACAATGGCAAATAGCCAAATAATAATTTTCCAAATATATTATCAGTGATGCAAGAATTCAATAAATCAGCTAGTTTCGGGTGGTTATATGGGTCAAGTGTATTTTTTATAATACCTTTAATTTCATCTTCTTTTTGACCATGCAAATTTCTAAATTTCTTCCTTTTTCTTTCGCTGAATTCAATATTAATACCGTCGGTGTAATCCGTACTATACATTAAATCACAATTAGTATGGTTACCAGGGTCAATAAGGGAAATTCCGTCTATGTATATATCATATTGCTTATCATTTAATATATCTTGCGCTTGTTCTAGGTAATATGGGAAATCATGCAAAAACTCATACGCATAAGCAATCGCTTTTTTATCTGGTGCTTTTGTACAACCAAAAACTTCAATATCATAATCAAAAAATCGACCTAAACCCTTTTCCATAGCCTTGGCGGTTGTTAGCTCATTAAATAGTGAAATGACGCTTCCCTCTATGATTTTACCGCACCAAATATTCCGGTACTCATCACTAGTACGGCCGTTTTCATCTTCATACATTCCCCACTTAAATGGTTTAAATAGAACATAGTTATTAAATACAGCTAGAACCCAATCAGAATATGTCGAGTATGAAAACTGCGAATGATTACTAAGATAGTCTTTTAACCATTTTTTCTCACCGATGTAAACAAACCCTAATTGTTCATATTCTTCTAAATTCTTAATGCGTCTTTTTATTTCATCATTACTTTTTTCAGACAGCTCTTCTTCACAGAATGATAATTGCCGCTGTATTTTACATAACTCCCAATATTCATCAGCAGGGATGCACTTTCGGATGAGGTGGCTAAAAGGCCCTTCTATTTCACAAGATAACTTCATTTTCAACTATTTTAATTACCAGATTAAAAACCTTCCCAGTATAAATTCACTGGTATACAAATTGATTGCACATGCTGTGCGATGTTTCATAACAGAGTATATTTTTCTTACCCTTAAATAAAGGAATGATTAACGCATGTTATTCATAATCAGGACTATATCAACCCCCTTCATTTTTTTCTGAATAACCAAATATACTGATTTTTATTACTAACCTTTAAAGTGCAATGTATTTTAATGCTCTTACTTTAACTGACTATGATAATAATCCAATACATTCAACTTAATTGATCGCTATGCTTGAGTAATCCTTGCACTTTGAATTTTCAAAGGAAGTACCCGCCCCTGCAGATCATCTGTTTGATAACTTAGATCCAAGTAACAATTAAATAGATATGCTAATTTTACCCCACAAGATCAACGTTACGATGTTAAGCTAGGGGAATGGATAATACTATCCCAGTTGAATTCCGAGTTTGATAATGACTTTAATATCATGTGGAGTGGCGCTGGGGCAGGTAATTTCTTTATTGAACCCGCAAAACTAAAAGCGTTGGATTTTTCACGAGTGTGGTACAACTGGGACTGTAGTTAAACCCTGCTTGCTTGTTTGTCACCTTCGCTTCCATGAGCTTATATTCTTAAAATTATATAAGTTTATTATTCATTCCAAGTGGCGGATGTTTTGGTGCATAAAGCCTTAAACCCACCATGGCATCAAAGCTCACTACCCTTTAATTTCATTGATATAAGAGCCACAACCTATAGTCAGACCCAAAACATTGATTAATAATTAGGTAAATCCAAATTATTGATAAACGCCTAGCATTGCTGGACTTTTTTATACAAATACAAACCAAAATACATGCATGAACCTGTCACGCAACCTGCTTAGTAGCTCAATTCAAATTCAAAATAGCCTGTCGTTTAAAGCGTTCTCACCAAAAGCACATATAAATATTTAAATTGAGAAAACTTACAGCTGACAAAGCTTAAGTACTCAAGCAAAAACAAACACTTAACATTTAAAGCTTTGCAGCTGTCTGCCAATATGTTCTACAAACTACTCAATAGATAAAATAGTTCATAAAAAGATTTTTAAATCATAAATTTATTCAATTCGATTCAATTCGATTCAATTCGATTCAATTGCGAAATTAAACTGTTTAAACAACATATTAGAAAGCAATTTAATAAGGAGATAGCAATATGAAAAAAGCATTCATCAACTCAGTTATATTCACTCTACTGGTATTTTTTATCAACCTAAACGCACATGCAGATGACTATATTACTTGCCATAGCTGTTCATCTATTACCTCAATGCAGAGTAAAGCAAGAGCATATATTTTTGACCGAACAAATGGAGATGGTATGTCCTCGGCCTACACCATTCACCTTGTCAGTGTACCGCATGGATTAGCAGGGTCATTCTACGTAACGTCTAGACCTCAATTGGATCGGTTTGGCGAACTGGAAACCATTGTCACAGCCAGTAGGTCTTCAACTCCACAATCTTTAATAGACCAAGCAAAGCGCGCACAATCTTATATGCACCTAGCCAAAAAGACGCGTGTCCCCATTTCTAGCGGCTATCGCTCTGCTTGGGAATTAGCGCAGAATAGCAGTAGTAGAGACAGGTTTGATGACTGGGCTGCACAAAATGACTCTCTTAAATACTGGTCTGCGCAACTAATCTCTATTTTTGGTGGCTTATTTTATGATCCTGTTGCAGGAATTGAGCTACTATTTGAATTTGAAGATGGCTCACAACTGATCATGAAAGCAGCCACTTTGAGATCGGGCACTAAACTACGCTTATCTTACACTAGACATAGTGCGATAGATTCTGATGGCAATCGTATTCCAGATGCTGGGTCATCTATTGAAGGTACGTATCAGTTTTCATCGCAGTATAAGCTAGAGCAATATATACAAAAAGCAGCAGAGTATGGTATTCGGTTAAGAGTTATACAAACAGGAGTGAGGGGAAGAGTAATAATTACCCCAATTGACAGGACTTAAAATATGTTAGAAATGCTTAGAAATGGTGAACTACACCTCATATCCGTGGCTTTTTTTGTGCAAGTTTTCGTTTGCCTTGCCATAAACTACTTCGTCGCACACAAATTCCGATATAGCAAAGTATTAGCGATTATCACGGCAATTATGCCACTTATTAATACCTACGCGACTTGTGTATATATCGCTTTAGCAATATTTCATTCTAGGCACCCAAAAGTAACAAATAGCGAGAGCTAGTTCACCGTGTAACCAAGCCCACTATCGGCTTGGTTTTTTAATTCATACCCCTAATATTAATTGTCAGACTGTCCATACAACTTAACGATTCAATCGACCTAGTCTGACAAAAATTTAAAAAACGCCGTTATCCACCTCTTCACCAAGAAAAGCCAATGCGCTTATCTAGCAAGTTAACAAATTGCACCTTTTCCCTTTCTTACGCTTTTATGAACCTTTTTATGTCGATATAACAAACAATCAGTAAATTAATTCATAAATTCGCAATTTTCTTATCCTTAATTAATAATTTGAGTAGGCAAATTTGATATTCCAAGGATTCGGAGTACACAACTTTCTTGGGTAACAATATGAACTTGAGTAAAAAGCTTTATTTATCCTTTGGTTGCCTCATTGCACTGATGGTTTTTTCCAGTACAGTGGTTTGGTTTAAAGTCTCGACTGAGACTGCAAGAGCATTTGAAGTCAAAGGTGATGACCTGCCTGGTATGATCTTGTACAACCGACTGCTTCATTTAGAGTATCAGCTCAATAATATAGCACTTGAATACCTCAATGGTGATGTGAGCAAAGTTGGGCAATTCAACCAGCTGTTTGAACGATTCAAGTCCACGCAAAAAGAATTATATGGATACGAGTCAGCGAAGCAATCAGACAGGGACAAAATGGCCCGTATCATGGAACTGGCTGAAAAGTTTCACCGAGATGTCAATAACGAAATTTTTGCCAAGTATGACCCTCGCTCCTACGAACAAGTCAAAAAGCGGGTAGACAAACTCGATGCAGAGATGGGACAACCTCTGGAGGATTTACTCGACTCATTAAAGGAACAGGAATTTAATGACGCTTTGAAATCGTCCGATCTGCAAGAGTCGTTAAATGACGATTTACCCGGTGTGAGATACTACCTAGAACTGGTCGATGAAGGCGGAGACATGATTGCCGCTATCATCTCCCACACAACGGGTGCACCTGCTGCTGAAGCGGACTTTAACGATGATGCACAGAGCTTTCGACATTACCTAAATTTATTAAAGCCACTTGAACAAAAGCCTAACGAATTGCGTGATATCGCACGTATCGAAGAGATGTTTGCGACCATTCAAAGTGAAGCAAAAGAGATTTTTCGAACCTACGACTCGACTGCGTACGTTAAGGCCCAACAAAAGCTTGCCGAGCTCACCTCTAACCAAATGGTAGAATTGTCTGAAATCCTTGAAGTTTCAAGCGAAGAAGAAAAAGATGACGCCACTAAAGCGCTTGACCTCTTAGTTGAAGGGCTTAACACCACTTTGGTGATCATCATCCTTATTACACTCGTTGCGGCCATCATAGCCATCGCGGTTGCTTTTGTGATCAGTCGCTCAATTGTGACCCGTTTGAGTCAAGTGCTCACCATCGCTGAAGGGATCAGTGAGGGGGATATCTCAAGACCACTGCTCACACATCAAGGGAAAGATGAAATTGACAGCTTAGCTGAGGCCACCAATAAGATGTCTAATTCACTCAACTCATTGCTACAAGCCATTAGTAACGTTGTTAATGACGTTAAAACGTCCAGTGATGACATAGCCGAAACAAACAATCAAATCGCGTCACGCAGTCAAGCATCTGCCGACCAGTCTACACAAGTTGCTACTGCCATTGAGCAAATGAGCGCAACCGTTTCAGAAGTTGCTTCACAAAGTCAGGTTGCCGCCAGTCATGCTGATGGCGCGCGAAACCTCGCATCAGAAGGTGGCTCAACCGTAACAGCCACGGTGGATAAAATTAAATCGGCGTCAAATGAAGTACAAGATACTGCTGAAAATGTAACGCACCTAGGTGAGTTAAGTAGCCAAATTGGCAATGTTATTGGTGTAATTGGCAGTATTGCTGAACAAACTAACTTGCTGGCGCTCAATGCTGCTATTGAAGCCGCCCGCGCAGGCGAGCAAGGGCGCGGTTTTGCCGTGGTTGCTGATGAAGTAAGAACACTCGCCGAGCGCACCTCAAAAGCAACAGAAGAAGTCGTCAGTACTGTACAATCAATTCAATCTCAGACAGAACACGCTGTAAAATCCATGGAAAATAGCGTCGCTCAAGTAAACCACAGTGTATCTATGGCAGAAGATGCTGGAACACAGCTTGAGGGTATCGTTACCGGTGCGAGTGAAATCGCTTCGATGATCCAATCAATTGCTACTGCAACGGAAGAGCAATCAGTGGTTGCAAGCGAAATGGCACGTGATATTTCACAAATAGAGCAATCAAGCCAAAGTTCACTGCAAGATACGCAAGTTGCCGCACATTCGGCGCAAGAGCTGAACAAGCAAGCCGAAGAGTTAGCTGTTTTAGTGAGCCGATTCAGGTTGCGAGGATAGCCAAACTGGTAACTCGGCGCACAAAGATTTAAAATAGGGCTTTTTACGGGAAGTAACGGGCTCTATTACTCCCTTTTGCGTATACAAAGGTTTCACTATGACAATGACTCGCGGTAATTTGTTTATTTTGTCTGCACCGTCAGGGGCAGGTAAATCAAGCCTGATCAAAGCTCTATTGGATAAACAAGCCAATATAAAAGTTTCAGTCTCACACACAACTCGCTCTCCTCGCCCAGGCGAAAACAACGGCGAACATTATCACTTCGTAACTGTTGAAGCGTTTAAAGCACTGATTGAGAAGGGTGATTTCTTCGAGTGGGCTCAGGTATTTGAAAATTACTACGGGACGTCAAAACAAGCCATTGAAGACCAATTAAACAATGGTATTGACGTATTCTTAGACATAGATTGGCAAGGCGCGAGACAGGTAAGATCATTAATGCCTGAAGTCAAAACCATATTCATCTTACCGCCTTCTCAAAGCGAGTTAGAGCAGCGCTTGAATAATCGTGGTCAAGACTCTCAAGAAGTCATTGCAGCAAGAATGTCTGAAGCAAAATCAGAAAGCAGCCACTATGATGAATTTGACTATGTTATTGTGAACGATGATTTTGAAACAGCACTGACTGAGCTGGAACATATTGTTGTCGCAGCTAGGCTACAAACGAAAGCACAGCAAGCTCGTCACAAGGCATTAATTGCAGAATTGCTTGCGGATTAATCTCCTTAAATTAAGCGATAGGTGCTTAATCACGATAAATTTTAACCATTCACTTGGCGAAGTAGTCTGTTTCAAGTAAACTAGCCCTTTGCTAAATGTATAATTTTTTGGAGTGCTTCGATGGCTCGCGTAACTGTAGAAGATGCAGTAGATAAAATTGGTAACCGTTTCGATTTAATCCTTGTTGCAGCGCGTCGCGCTCGTCAGATTTCTGTTGGTGGCAAAGATCCTATGGTTGAGGCTGAAAATGATAAGCCTACCGTTATCGCGCTACGTGAAATTGAAGAAGGTCTTGTAACTACAGACTCTCTTGACATGATCGACCGTGAAGAGCAGCAAAACCAAGAGGCCGCTGAGCTTGCAGCAGTAGCAGCCATTGTTGGTGGTAACCGCTAAAATAAACTTCTAGACGGCTCTAGGAGCCAAATCTAGAGAAAGTTTGATATAACGCCAGCGCAAAGCTGGCGTTTTTTTTCGTTATATTGCAAAAGCATCGTGCCTTTGCGTTGGCTTCCGAGCCAATTCATCGTATATTCAATAATAACTATCTATTAACTTCACTGGAACATTGGAGTGTGAATGTATCTATTTGAAGGCCTCAAGAAAAAAATCTCAGAGTACCTAGCACCTGAAGACGTTGAACTGGTACAAAAAGCCTATGTTGTCGCACGCGAAGCGCATGAAGGTCAAACGCGTTCAAGCGGTGAGCCCTATATCACTCACCCTGTCGAAGTGACACAGATACTGGCTAGCATGAAGTTAGACCACGAAACGCTCATGGCCGCATTAATGCATGATGTCATTGAGGATACTGATTTTAGTCAGACAGATCTGGCTGAGATATTCGGGGAAACTGTTGCAGAACTCGTCGCGGGCGTCAGTAAGTTAGATAAACTTGATTTTAAAGATAAAAAAGAGTTTCAAGCGGAAAACTATCGCAAGATGATCATGGCAATGACGCAAGATATCCGTGTCATTCTCATAAAACTTGCGGACAGAACACATAACATGCGCACTCTAGGCTTTTTAAGGCCGGAAAAGCGCCGCAGAATTGCCAGAGAGACACTCGAGATATTCGCACCAATTGCCAATCGTCTAGGTATCCATGATATCAAAAATGAACTAGAAGACTTGGGCTTTCAAGCGCTTTACCCGATGCGTCATCGTGCACTAAAATCGGAAGTCGCCAAAGCGCGTGGTAACCGCAAAGAAGTGATCAGTAATATTCAGACTGAGATAGAGTCTCGCTTAGAAGAAAGCGGGATCGCCGCTTCCGTTAAAGGACGAGAAAAGCACTTATATAGTATTTATAAAAAAATGCTTAATAAAGAGCTGTTATTCAATGAAGTCATGGATATTTATGCGTTTAGAATTAATGTCGATAACATAGATACCTGTTACCGAGTACTTGGCGTCGCGCACAATCTATATAAACCGATTGAAACACGCTTTAAAGACTATATCGCCGTCCCCAAAACCAATGGTTATCAATCGTTACATACTTCATTAGTCGGCCCACATGGTATCCCTGTCGAAATTCAAATTAGAACACATGATATGGACCATATGGCCGATAAAGGGGTAGCTGCGCACTGGATGTACAAAAAATCTGGTGACGGTGCCGGCCATACCGCTCAGCAGCGCGCTCGTCAGTGGATGCAAAGCTTGCTAGAACTGCAACAAAGTGCAGGTTCATCTTTTGAGTTTGTGGAAAACGTAAAGACTGAACTCTTCCCAGAAGAGATTTACGTATTTACCCCAGATGGGCGAATTGTAGAGCTCCCCATGGGCGCAACTGCAGTAGACTTTGCTTATGCGGTACATACTGATGTTGGTAATACCTGTGTTGGAGCGAGGGTTAACCGCAAACCTTATCCGTTAAGTAAAGCACTTGATACCGGACAAACCGTCGAAGTTATTACCAGCTCTGGCGCACACCCCAACGCAACTTGGTTAAACTTCATTGTCACTGGTAAAGCTAGGTTAGGTGTTCGCAACTACCTCAAGAGCCAGCACCAAGAAGAATCAATCCAACTAGGTAGACGCCTTTTAGATTCTGCTCTTGGAGAGCAAAAGCTTGACGATATTCCGACAGAACAGATTGAACGAGTTTTAGAAGAGCATGATCTAAATACCCTGTTAGAGCTACTTGTTGAGATTGGTAACGGCAACATCATGAGTGTGCTCATAGCTAAACGGCTACTCCAAGCTGATGACGGACTTGAAAGTCTCGCCAAACAAGCTAAAGCTGCGATCATTGGGACTGAAGGTATGCTGGTTACTTACGCTAAATGTTGTCGTCCTGTACCTGGTGATGCCATTGCTGCTTATGTTAGCCAAGGTAAAGGCTTGATGGTACACCGACAAGAATGTCGCAACATCAAAGGCTGGGAAGGTGAACGCGCTAAATACTGTGTTGTCAAATGGGAAGACAATCCAGAAAAAGAGTACATTGCAGCACTGAGAGTTGAGATCATCAACCATCAAGGTGCACTTGCTAAACTAACCAATGTCGTTGCCAGTGCGCAGGCTAATATTGTTGAGATAGCCACAGAAGAAAAAGAAAGTAATTTGTATATTATTGATTTAGGCGTGACTGTGAAAGACAGAATTCACGTAGCAAATATTATGCGCAAAATCCGTGTTATGCCAGATGTTCAACGCGTATATAGAAAGCGCTAAAGGAAGTTATTATGAACAAAGCGATCATTTCAACCGATCAAGCACCAGCTGCAATCGGTACTTATAATCAAGCGATCAAGGTAGGGACCGCTGTATACCTGTCTGGTCAGATCCCCCTGTTACCAGACACAATGGAAGTTATCTCTGAAGACTTTGCAGAACAAACACATCAAGTGTTTAAAAACCTCACAGCCGTATGTGAAGCCGCAGGCGGGCAACTACAAGATATGGTAAAAGTAAATATTTTCATGACCGATCTAAGCAACTTTGCCACAGTCAATGAAATAATGAGCCAATACTTTAAAACCCCTTACCCTGCTCGTGCTGCAATCGGCGTAAAAGAGCTGCCCAAAAATGTACAAATTGAAATTGATGGTATTATGGAACTACCCTCAATGAATTAGTACACACCATTTAAAAGGGCCTAATCTCTAGGCCTTTTAAATTATTTTATTGCGCGCTTTACAAAATCTAGTAAAAATCTCTTTAAATTAGCTCTTCAACTTTGATCTTAACCGCTTGACTACATACTATTAAATAAGCAAGCTGATATCACAAAACATAAATTAACACTTACTTTGCCAGCCAATTTAAAGACACTGCATTAGGGTAGTGAGGATTGGAATTAATTTGTTTTTTGGCTGTCATACTAACAACAGGATAGAAACCGCTGGGGCAAACCTGCTTTGTTTCCACAGCGTACAAAAAGGGTAAGGTTTAATGCGAGCTCTGTTGCAGAGTCGCTCGGTCTATAAGGAATAGTCTGTGTTTAAAGTCACAAAAAATGGCCAAATTTTAATGGATGTTGCAACTGCTACACCACCTAGTCAGGCGTTTATTGTCGAAGCGCTGGAATGTTCTCCCTATGCCGATTGCGAAGTAGATCATGACTCTATTGCCGCCTATTTTCAAAGTGAAGCCGCAGATCAGCAACTCTTGGTTGCAAAGCAAAAGCACGCGCAATTACAGATCTCAATTTCTGAAGATAAAATGCAAGCTACGGCTACACTAACTACAGCACAAGGTGGTAGCCTTATCAGTCTTGATCAAGCAAAAAAAATCATTATCAAATCAGGTGTGTGCAGAGGCTATAAACAAGCATTACTGGAAAAGCTGCTAGCAAAGCAATTTGACGAACTACCAGGCTCCCGACATACAGGTATTATCGCCCAAGGCCGTCCTCCTGAAAATGGCCTACCAGCCAAGCTTATATCGCATGTTTTGACACTAAAAGAGCGTTTAAAGCAGCCTAAATTAAGAGAGGACGGTACTGTAGACATGCGTGATTTTGGCGCGCTCTCAAGTGTCTCACCTGGGACACTACTCATTACCCAGCGCCCCGCCACTCCCGGCAAAGAGGGTTTCACAGTAACTGGGGATAGCATTACACCAGTCCCAGGTGAGTCGTTTCAACTGATTGCAGGTGAAGGCACTGAAATCTCACCAACCAATCCACTAGAGCTAATTTCAACCATTGCAGGCTGCCCCTCAGATATTCAAAATGGTATGCGAGTCGACGACATATTTACCATTGCAGATGTGAATGTGAAGTCTGGTCATATTGAATTTAGCGGCAGTGTGATTGTCACCCATAACGTCGAACCCGGCATGAAAGTCAAAGCCAGTGGCGACATTACTATTATGGGCACAGTCGAGTCTGGCGAAATTATCAGCGAAGGAAGTATCGAAGTACGCGGCGGCGTCATTGGTCACCTTGATCACAGCGACAATGATCAAAGTTTAACCTGCAAACTCATTGCCAAAGGTAATATTAATATAGTCCACGGCCAGTACACTTATTTAGAAGCCCGTAATATCTACATTCAAAAACAAGCAAACCACTGTGATATCAAGGCACTCAGAACAGTTCGCGTTGGCTTAGAAGACAATCCTCGGGGTAAATTAATTGGCGGAACCGTATTTGATGCACAATCTGTTACTGCTGGTGAAATAGGCAGCCCTTCAGGTGCAACTATGTCCGTATTCCTTGCTAATTCTGGAGTAGAAATAACCAACAAAACTGACCAATGTATTAGAGAGTTGGGGGAAACAGATGAACAATTGGAAAACTTACAAAAAGCGGTAGAAAAAGCAGATCAGCTTAAAGATGTTGAAAGAAAGAAAACGTTGATGGCAAAGATCAGTGCCACACAAACACATTATTGCCAACAAGCTGAAGCACTCGAAAATAAACTCAGCGAATTAGACCATACTTTGCATGAGTTACTTGGAGGCACACAGTTACAAGCAACCTCAGCACTCCATTCAGGCGTAGAGATACATATTTTTGACAAAACTTATACGACCAACCGGAGTTACCCACCTTGCACAGCAAAATTGGCAGATGGGCAAATAGAAATAGAATTTAAAATTTAGAGGGGAACCTCCCCTCTTGAATCAATTAAAGTACGCCTTCAATATCTTGCTTAAGCGCTTCTGGCCATACACCCACTTGAACTTGCGCAATGTGCTGCTTTTGCAATAACAGCATCACTAAACGAGATTGACCTATACCACCGCCGATGGTCTGAGGTAACTCACCTGCCAACAACGCTTTATGCCAATCAAATTCAAGTCTCTCTTGCGCATCACTTATTTGCAGTTGATGTGCCAGAGATTCAGGAGATACTCGGATCCCCATTGATGAAATCTCAAACGCATCCTCTAAAGCTGGGTTCCAAACAATGATATCTCCGTTTAAACCTTGATACTTGTTACACGTAGCAGTCGACCAGTCATCGTAATCAGGCGCACGTACATCGTGGATCTTGCCATCCGCCAACTCACCACCAATACCAATTAAAAATACTGCACCATACTCTTGTGCAATCGCCTTTTCACGCTGTTTTGCAGTAAAATCTGGATACATTGCGCGCAGTTCTTCAGCATGAACAAAAGTGATGCGCTCAGGTAAAAATGATTCAATATCATATTCTTGTAAAATTACTCGCTCTGTGTGCTTAATGCATCTATATAAGGTTTGTACTGTTTCTTTAAGCGTTTCAAGACTTCTCTGTGTATCTGCGCAAATCACTTTTTCCCAATCCCATTGATCAACAAAAACTGAGTGAATAGGCGATAAACGGTCCTCATCTGGGCGCAGTGCTTTCATGTGAGTGTATAACCCCTCACCCACCTCAAAACCATAATCTCCCAACGTTTTACGCTTCCACTTCGCTAAAGAGTGGACAACTTCAAATTCACTATCAGCTAATGTCTTAACTTTAACCGATACTGCTTTTTCCGTGCCACTCAAGTTGTCTTGAATACCATCACCCACCTTGGCAAGTATAGGCGCTTGCACTTCGACTAAGCCTAGCTGCTCCGTTAGCTGCGCTGAGAAAACGCTTTTAACGCGTGCGATTTGATGTTGTGTTTTTAAGTATTGTGATTTCATGTTGCTCCCCATTCCAAACTGTCGATGATTTATTGTGTATTAATTACTTGATATATCCATCGTCAACAAATTTCGAAAAAAATTCAACATTCAAAAGCAAAAATACCCAATAACAACTTCAATCAATAAAAAATCAAGGTTATATTTATGGAAACAATAATTTTAGGTAAAAATAAGCATGGAAAATTATCAAATCGATAATCTCGATAAATCCATCTTGCACGCACTTATGAATGATGCAAGAACACCTTATGCTGAATTAGCCAAACGTTTCTCAGTGAGCGCTGGCACAATTCATGTCAGAGTTGAAAAAATGAAGCAAGCAGGGATCATTGAAGGAACTAAAGTATGTATTAATACTAAAAAGCTTGGTTATGACGTGTGTTGTTTCATTGGTATAAATCTCAAACATGCAAGAGATTATCAAGATACAATTGCTCAATTAAAAACGTTTGAGGAGGTCGTAGAGGCTTATTATACAACGGGAAATTACAGCATATTTATCAAAGTATTGAGCAGCTCAATGGACCATTTACATGATGTGCTTGTTAACAAAATACAGTCTATTGAAGCCATTCAATCAACCGAGACGCTGATTTCTCTGCAAGCACCGATAATGAGAGAAATCCAACCATAAAAAAGCCTAACAGATCAACTCAAATAGGTGTGTACTTATACAGTAATAATTTTGATACAATACGACGTAATATTGTATTTAAGAGCAGTCCTTGATGAAAGAAAATCGCTTTCAGCGCGTAAAACGAATATTGGAACAACGCCAAACGGATTTGACTGTGTGCCTCGATGAAGTCCACAAACACCATAATTTATCTGCAATCGTTAGAACAGCTGATGCCGTGGGCTGTCACTATGTTCATGCTGTTTGGCCTCAAGATCAAAGACGCTTAACCAATAACACCTCTGGTGGTAGTAAAAACTGGGTTGATACTCAAATGCATGATGATATCGACCAAGCAGTTGCAAAAATTCGTAAACAAAACCCTGGGATCCAATTGCTTGCTACAAATTTGAGTGATACTGCCGTTGACTTTAGAGAAATCGATTACACCAAACCAACAGCGGTGATAGTTGGCCAAGAACGCTTGGGTATTTCTGATAGAGCGCTTGAACATGCAGATCAACATATCGTTATTCCCATGGCAGGCATGGTGCAATCTTTGAATGTATCGGTTGCCGCTGCACTCATTCTTTATGAGGCACAAAGGCAAAGAGAAGATGCAGGCATGTATCAGCGCAAAGATATGTTAGATCCCAAAGTAAAACACACACTGCTGTTTGAAGGGTGCCACCCAATTATCGCCAATCGATGCAATGAAAAAGGCCTCCCTTACCCTGAACTTGATGAAGAAGGTGAGATCATTGCTGACGAAACGTTCTGGAATACGTTGAAATTTAGTAAAAAGTAAGGATATTTATGTCTAGCCCTAATTTAGCTAATTACCCAATTACAGACTTAAAAGGTGTTGGCCCTAAAGCCGCTGAACGATTGGCTAAATTAGGTATTGCAAGTGTTCAAGATATGCTTTTTCACTTGCCACTTCGATATGAAGACAGAGCGAAGACATACTCTATCGCCACATTAATGCCACATATGCACGTCAGTGTAGAGGGTGAGATAGAGCAGTCAAATATCACATTTGGTAAACGCCGTATGCTTATGTGCCAGATCAATGACGGCACAGGTCGGCTTACCTTGCGCTTTTTTAACTTCTCTGCAGCACAAAAAAATGCCATGCAACCTGGTAAAATTATGCGCTGCTTTGGTGAAGCTCGTCGTGGTCGGGTTGGCCTCGAAATGGCGCATCCAGAATATAGCATTAAAGATGCAATGCAAGAAACTAGCGCCATCGAAGATACGCTCACTCCCGTCTACCCAACCACTGAAGGACTCAAACAGCTCAGCATACGCGCCATTGCACAGCAGGCAGTGCGGTTGCTGCACAAATATGATATTGAAGATCATCTACCAGCTCAGTTCAGACCAAATCAACTGAGCCTAAAAGATGCGCTTTTGCTACTTCATACACCACCGCAGGATGTCGATTTGAGTCAATTAGAGTTAGGTCAACACCCAGCTCAACAACGTCTTGCTTTTGAAGAGCTGCTAGCACAAAACTTGAGTCTCTTAAAACTCAGACAAAAAAGCCAAGCAGTGAAAGCTGTTGCATTACCGCCAACAAACCCAATTGAAGCTGACTTTTTAGCACAATTACCATTTAAGCCCACCAATGCACAAAGCAGAGTTGTTAGTGAGATAAAACAAGATTTACAAAAACCAGAGCCCATGTTGCGCCTTGTGCAAGGGGATGTGGGTTCTGGTAAAACGTTAGTAGCGGCACTGAGTGCTCTAACAGCAATCTCACAAGGCTATCAAGTTGCATTGATGGCACCAACAGAGATTTTATCAGAGCAACACGCGCTCAATTTTACTAACTGGTTCTCAGCATTAAACATTGAAACCTGTTGGCTTGGAGGGAAAACCAAAGGCAAAGAACGGAAAGAAACTCTGGCAAAGATAGCATCAGGGCAAGCCCAAATGGTCGTCGGTACCCACGCACTCTTTCAAGAACAGGTTAACTTTTCTAACCTTGCCCTCATTATTATCGATGAACAACATAGATTTGGCGTACACCAGCGGCTATCGCTCAGAGAAAAGGGCAAATTTGATGATTGCTACCCTCATCAATTGGTCATGACGGCCACCCCTATTCCGCGAACACTTGCCATGACAGCATATGCTGACTTGGAAACTTCGGTGATCGATGAACTGCCGCCGGGAAGGACCCCCATTACCACGGTAGCTGTGCCTGATACTCGCCGAGATGAAGTGATTAAACGCGTTAAAAGTGCCTGTATTGAGCAAAATAGACAAGTATATTGGGTGTGTACATTGATTGATGAGTCAGAAGTACTTCAATGCCAAGCAGCAGAAGATACCGCGCAACAGCTCACCGAGTTGTTACCTGAGCTAAAGGTTGCGCTCGTGCACGGCCGCATGAAAGCCCAAGAGAAGCAGCAGATAATGGCTGATTTTAAGTCTGGCAATTACCACGTACTCGTTGCCACGACCGTAATAGAGGTCGGCGTGGACGTTCCAAATGCCAGCTTAATTATAATCGAAAACCCTGAACGTCTTGGACTTGCTCAATTACACCAACTCAGGGGACGTGTTGGACGTGGCGCAATTGCATCACACTGCTTACTCCTATATCACGCACCGCTGTCCCATACGGCACAAAAAAGACTTGGCGTGCTCAGAGACAGTAATGACGGTTTTATAATCGCTGAAAAAGACTTAGAGATCAGAGGACCTGGTGAAGTACTCGGTACTAAGCAAACTGGATTGGTGGATTTAAAAATTGCTGATTTAACACGCGATAAGCACATGCTCCCCAGTATACGAGGTATCGCATTTTCATTATTAAATCAGCACCAAGCGTGCGTGGATCCGCTGATTATTCGTTGGATGGGAAATAGAAGTGAATTCGCTATGGCTTAACTAAATATGTCATTACTCTCTATCACTTCAATCTGATAACCATCAGGATCTGATACAAAAAAGAACCTCGCTACTAAGTCATTCTGCTTATACAGCGTCTTAATGTCGGCTGGTGTATAACCTTTCAGCCGTGCTTTTTCCCATATTTCTTTAATTCCATAGGTGCTAAAGGCTAAATGACCATAACCGTCACCTAAATGATAGCGTTCAACTCTATCAAAGTTATAGGTCAGCTCTAGTTCAAAGTCACTTTCTTGATTAGCTAAATAAGTTAGAGAAAAGCCCTCAAACTCAATACGCCTAACGACCTCTAATCCAAACACTTCGTGATAGAATTGGATAGAACGTTTCAGGTCTTGTACTCGGATCATTGAATGTATCAGCTTAGCCAATGGAGCCTCCTATATGTGCGAACTATACGCATCTCAAACACCGGAATTATACCAAGTCACTAAAAAGTCGATTCGCGTACAAGGCGTCGTCACGAGCTTGGCGTTGGAAAACAAAGTTTGGCAAATACTTGAAGAAATAGCGGACCGAGAGCAAATCAGTTTGGCTCACTTTATTTCGACTCTCTACCAAGAGTCTATTGAAAAACATGGCCACGTTAATAACCTTGCATCTCTACTAAGGATCTCTTGCCTTACTTATTTGCAGCATTTTACTGCCTGAATAACTAAAAGTGGTAGTAACCAATTACTACAAAAGGCTTTACAAAAAATTTTTGTAACCCTTTCACATTGCAAGTAAAGACTATAGACTTGTCTACCAAATATTTTACCCTTTAAGCACTTTAGCCATGAAATCTCAATTTGGTAGGCGCGCCTTTACCCATATGGAACTATATAGCCTATTTAATGGCTACATTTACGGTGACGAAAAGCTAAAACGAGAGCAGCCCAAACACTGGCATTTTTGGCTGCCAATATTGGCATATTACACTGGTGCATACAGTGATGAGTTAGGTAATTTAACTTTAAATGACATCACAAAGGTTGATTCGGTTCATGCTTTTAGCTTCCATACCCATGGGAAAATTCAGCCTAGAGTCGTACCAATCCACAATGCACTTTGGCATGCTGGGTTAGAGCAATATATTCAATTTGTAAAAGACTCAGGCCATAACCGTCTGCTATTTGATCTCCCCTCTAAATCGAATCGCTACAGTGAAAAAGTACGAATATGGTTCTCAGGAGAAGGTGAGCGATTAGGTTACTTACAAAAATGTGGCCTACCTAATATTGATCAACAAGGCCTAAAAACAGCAATTAGCAGTTTGAGATTAAACTTCGAACAACAAATATACATCTCGGCAATTCAACTGGGGAATCGGTCTGCAATGAGTTACTTACTTGGCTTGAAAGAAAGTGGGTGTATAGTTGAAGCACCTGATATGAGCTTGTTAGTTCGAGTCGTAAAGCCAATCAGGGTTATAAATAATAATGTAACGTGGCAAAGATTTGTAGAGCGCCATTAAGCAGTGATACTCAGCAGATCCATTGAGGATCTGCCTACTTAAATTAAACTTTATAAAGATTTGATATACTGAGTAAATTCGTTTCCAAGCGTCTCATCTTTCATTGCATACTGAACGATAGCTTTTAAATAACCTAGTTTATCTCCACAATCATGAGATACGCCACTCATGTGAAATGCTTCTACTACTTCTGTCTCCATTAGCATATCTATGGCATCTGTTAGTTGTATCTCACTGCCAGCACCGACAGGTGTCCTTTCCAAAAGAGTCCAAATTTTACTAGGCAGTACATAACGACCAACAACGGCTAAGTTTGATGGCGACTCATCCTGATTAGGCTTCTCAACCATAGACTTTATCGCTGTACTTTGCCCTGGTAACAAATCAACACCGTTGATATCAGCAATACCATATTTGCTGACATCTTCATACGGCACTGGCTCCAGCATGATTTGGCTATTACCATTTTCTTGGAAGCGTTTAACCATTGCAGCTAAGTTTTCGCTGCGTTGATCCGCGCTGTACTCATCCAAAATAACATCAGGAAGTACAACAATAAAGTTATCATCTCCGACTATTGGCTTCGCGCACAAGACTGCATGACCAAGACCCTTGGCTTCGCCCTGCCTAACATGCATTATTGTCACGTCTTCTGGACAAATAGAGCGGATTTCATCTAATAGTTTTCTCTTCACTCGCTTTTCTAGCGTAGCTTCTAACTCAAAGCTTGTGTCAAAGTGGTTTTCAATTGCATTCTTTGAAGAGTGAGTTACCAAAACAATTTCTTTCACACCAGCAGATACGCACTCCTTTACGATGTATTGGATAAGCGGTTTATCTACAACCGGTAACATTTCCTTTGGGATTGCTTTTGTTGCTGGCAACATGCGAGTACCCAGACCCGCAACAGGGATAACTGCTTTCATATATGTTCGCTATTGAATTATAACTTTTAAGGTAAAACTTAATTTTATCTTACTTGGCAATTCAGTGAAATATTTAAAGTAAAATAAAAACTTAATCGAATTGCTAGTATTAAATAGGGGTCCTAAAGACCCCTATTTATCAATTTAAGTTCATTTCTTGAATAATTTCATGTGCTATAGGTGGAGTCGTGCTCACGGGCTTTTCATGTTTATTTGCCTTGAGCTGCCCTTTTCGATGCTTTAACGACGCATCTAATTTTTTTGCTGCGTTAGCGATGGCCGGATACATAACGTCATTTTCTCCTTTAACCGATATCCGAGATCCCGCATAGTTAGTACTTATTTCGGTGTAGAATTTTTTATGCTCTTTACTAATGATAATATCGAGCGCTAACAATGAAGGAAAGTGATTAGCAATTTTTGAAAACTTTTCTTGTACATGCTGTTTCACTGCATCTGTCATGTCTACATGATGACCAGAAAGATTAATCTTCATAGGATCTTCCTTTTTTTATTTACCCTATAAATAAGTATTGGAGCATACCTTCCAATTCTCAAGGGGAAATTTAAGAAAATTGTCATGATGTGGTTATCATTTTGATTTAGGTCATCTTAATATGACACTAAAAAAGAGGGCAGAAGACAAAGGGCTCGCGGCTACATTTTACAGTGAGGGCTTCTCCCTATTCACAAAAAGAGCAGCTAAAGCGTTAAAACCTATGATTATAAATACTTTATCTAGTTAAATTTCATTTGGTGTAAATTTTCGATATTAAAAAAGCCCCCAATTTGGGAGCTTTTCATTAAAGCTAGAATTGAATTACAAACCAGCTCTTTTCTTAATCTCTGCAATAAGTGGCGAGGCACCATGTCCATTGCTTTCAGCCCAAGCAATGTCAGCACCATCCGATAGTGCACTTTTTGGTAGACCTTTGACAATTAATTTACCAGTCTCAACTGCATTACTTGCAATAGCATGGCGAAGAATATTATTGCCATTACACTGGATTGAACCAAAGATATTACGTACTTTCACACGTGAACTTTTAAGCGCTTTGCGAACACGCCCTTTATCATCCACTGCGATATACTCGCATAATGTGATAGCTAATTGATCGTTTGCTTTAGTCTCAGAACTAAAAGAAAACGCGCCCAAACCAATACAAACACTTAACAAAACAGGTACAAATTTCATTGCCAATTCACCTAGCACTTTTTTATTACATAAGGACAAACACTATTGTAGCAACACACACAACTGTTAGCAACAAAGTCATAATCCTTTATTCAAAGTTACGAACTTATAACGATATTTATTTCTGTCATCAGGCTCATGAACTTCGCTTTCGATTTCTACCCAATTACCTACAGACGTATGGTCTGGAAATCGCGTATCCCCTTCAACATCCAATTCGATGTATGTTAAATACAACCTTGAACATAATGGTAGAAACTGATTGTAAATATTTCCACCTCCAATGATCATAACCTCGTCTATTTTATCTACCAAAGCAAGTGCTTCATCAGTAGAAGATGCAACTTCAATACCTTCGGCCTGATACTCTGCATTTCTTGTAATTACAATATTTCTTCTACCAGGTAACGGACGACCAATTGATTCAAATGTTTTTCGGCCCATGATAACAGGCTTGCCTAGCGTTATTTTTTTGAAATGTTGTAGATCGGCAGGCAAGTGCCAAGGCATTTTATTGTCATCCCCTATCACTCTCCCTTTTGCCATCGCTGCTATCATTGATATAACCACAATTCTCTCCAATAATAATTTTGTATTAAAAAAGGGCCAAACGGCCCTTTATTATCTTTCGTAGATAACTTCTACATCGTAGTCATCTTCATCCCAGTCATCCCAATCATCATTCTCTTGAGTTGCCTGACGATGATAAGTGTCCCACTTAAACTCAACCTCTTCTTGTTGGTCCTCGTCAAACTTGTCTCTTGGCAAGGTGTCTAACAGGCCTTGGATATCGTAACATAATTGCTGAGTATTAAATTTATTCGCTGCTGATATGCGGTAAACTTCTTTTGCATCTAATTCTTGAGCAATGCGTTCACACACATCTTCTAGTTCGTCTTCTGCGAGTAAATCAATTTTGTTTAATACCAACCAACGTGGCTTTTCCGCAAGCTTGGGGCTGTACTGATGTAATTCATTGATAATAGCAAATGCGTTGTCTACTGGGTCTGTGCCATCAATTGGCATCACATCTACAACATGTAATAACACTCTACAACGCTCTAAATGCTTCAAGAAGCGAATACCCAAACCTGCACCATCTGATGCGCCTTCAATCAAACCAGGAATGTCGGCAATAACAAACGATTTATTCGCTTCAGGTCTTACAACCCCAAGATTCGGGACTAGTGTAGTAAACGGATAATCAGCAACTTTTGGCTTTGCCGCTGATACGCTGCGAATGAAGGTTGATTTCCCAGCATTAGGTAAACCAAGTAAGCCAACGTCAGCTAAAAGCATCAGCTCAAGCTTTAAGTTTCTCACCTCACCTGGTGTCCCAAGTGTTTTCTGCCTTGGCGCACGATTAGTACTAGATTTAAACCGCGTGTTGCCCAGGCCATGATAACCGCCTTTAGCAACAAGTAGCTTTTGCCCATGGCGAGTTAAGTCACCCAAACTTTCTTGAGTATCTACATCAGTAACGCGGGTGCCAACAGGCACTTTCAATACCAAATCAACGCCTTTTTTACCGGTACAGTTACGACCTTGACCATTTGTACCACGCTCAGCTCTGTGGAATCGCTCAAACTGATAGTCAATTAAAGTATTGAGGTTTTCATCGGCCTCTAAAAATACGCTGCCGCCGTCGCCACCATCACCGCCATCTGGACCACCATCTGGGACAAATTTCTCTCGACGGAACGAAACAACACCGCTTCCTCCATCGCCGGCTTCAGCACGGATCTCTACTTCATCGACAAACTTCATGGTTACTCTCTTACTGGATTAGAATAGCAACAGCTATTATAGCAAGGTACGCTTAGCTGCTGATCAATAATATGTAGCTATAAAAACAAAAAACCCCGCCTAAGCGGGGTTTTTATAAATCTTTACCGATTACTCAGCAACGATGCTAACGTATTTACGGTTTAAAGGACCTTTAGTTTCGAAAACTACTTTACCATCCGCTTTTGCGAAGATAGTGTGGTCTTTACCGATACCTGCGTTAGAACCAGCGTGGAACTTAGTACCACGTTGACGAACAAGGATGTTACCCGCTAGAACTGATTCGCCACCGAAACGCTTAACACCTAGGCGTTTACTTTCTGAATCGCGACCGTTACGAGTACTACCAGCTGCCTTCTTATGTGCCATCTTTCTGTACCTCTAAAAATTAAGCGCTAATGCCAGTGATTTTAACTTCAGTGAACCACTGACGGTGGCCCATCTGCTTACGAGAATGCTTACGACGTCTGAACTTAACAATCTTAATTTTCTCGCCACGACCGTGAGAAACAACCTCAGCTGTTACTTTACCGCCATTTACGAATGGTGCACCGATCTCGATCTTTTCACCATCAGCAACTAGAAGTACTGAATCAAATTCAATTGATGCACCAGTCTCAACGTCTAGCTTCTCTAGACGAATTGTTTGACCTTCAGTCACACGGTGCTGTTTACCACCACTTTGGAAAACCGCGTACATAATTAACTCCGTTGTGCGCCCTCAAATCGACGCAACTTAATATTCTTCAATAGGGCGCGAAGTTTACGCTAATGTAGAACTTCACGCAATACCCTAAAGACAAAATAATGAATAAAAATTGGCTTGTTTGAGAGCATTAATTCATTTTTGCCTATTCTAGCTAAAAAGTTCGCATTGCTAAACTATTTTTTACCGCTAAAACTTCTTACCTAAATACTTGACAGTTCATAACAGTACACTAAGTGAACACGAAAATGACTAGTATTTAATCCAACTATTATTTTTTTAACTATCAGCACGTATTAAATTCGAGTCGACTGGAATTTTAATGTACAATCTGCGGCGTTTATCTCTAACTGGGGCTTTAGCACGGTATACTATGGATATTAAGACTATCCAATCATTGATTGAGCAGGACATGCTCTCTGTGAATCAACTTATTTTTGAACAAATGCAATCTGACGTTGCATTGGTAAATCAATTGGGTCTGTATATTGTTAATAGTGGTGGCAAACGGGTAAGGCCAATGCTAACACTGCTTGTTGCCAAGGCACTTGAAGCTGAGCAACAAAATAAACATATCACCTTAGCTACCATCATTGAGTTTATTCATACTGCAACCTTGCTACATGATGACGTCGTCGATGAGTCAATTCTAAGACGTGGAGAGCCCACGGCTAATGCTGAATTTGGTAATGCCGCAAGTGTACTTGTTGGAGATTTCATTTACACACGTTCCTTTCAGTTGATGGTTGGACTCAACAACATGGAAGTAATGCAAATATTGGCAGATGCGACCAATATTATTGCTGAAGGTGAGGTACTGCAATTAATGAATTGTAACGACCCTGACACCACTGAACAGAGTTATATGCAGGTCATTTACAGCAAGACTGCCAAATTATTCGAAGCAGCCACTTTGCTACCTGCGGTTGTCTCAGAACAGCCTGAAAGTATTAAAGAAGCATTAAAGCTTTACGGTATGCACTTAGGTACAGCATTCCAACTGGTTGACGATGTACTTGATTACAGTGCCAATGCAGAATTACTAGGCAAAAACATTGGTGATGACTTAGCGGAAGGTAAACCAACATTACCACTAATTTACGCGATGAAGTCCGGCACTGAAGCGCAAGTCACTCAAATTAGAGAAGCTATAGAGTCAGGTAACGGCATAGACAATTTATCTGATATATTGCAAACACTTGAAGAAACTCAAGCGCTGCAAAAAACAATGACAAAAGCTCAGCAAGAGTCTGAAAAAGCAATAGCGCAACTTGCATGTTTGAGCGACTCTGCCTTTAAAAATGCACTCATTGCCCTAGCGAAACTATCAGTAGATAGAGACTACTAAAAATAAAAAAAGCTGCCTAGGCAGCTTTTTTATTTCTCTGGAGGTCTATAACCTTCAATTTCAACTTCTTTGTTTTCAAACAAAAAGCCGACCATTTGCTCTTCTAGAAGTTGGCGGTGATCAGGGTCCATCATATTCAAGTGCTTTTCATTAATTAGCATTGTTTGCTTATGTTGCCACTGCTGCCAAGCTTCTTTAGAAATATTATTGAAGATACGCTCGCCCACTTCACCTGGATATAATTGAAAGTCCAAACCAGGCGCTTCTTTGTTTAATTTCTGACAAAAAACTGTACGTGCCATTTTCTCACCTATTCTCTATCTTTTTGATGAGAACAGTTTACCCCATTGTCTTTAATACTTTAACTAACTTTTTCGTTGGCGCCGCAAGTCCTACTTCAGGAGGTTGGTTAATGTCGTACCACAACAGCTGATTGTCATGCACACAATCAGGTATTTGCTGTAATTCAACACAGACTGGATTAATTGTTAGTTCAAAATGAGTGAATATATGTACAAATGGCTCTAACGTATACGTCGCGGTATCTATTCCCTGCTGAACTAAAAAAGCTTCTAGCTCAACTAAGTTTGCAAACTCAAAAAAGCCGAATAACCCGCCCCAAATGCCGCTATTAGGGCGCTTTTCCATCAATACCTGATTGTCCACCTTTACCATTAGGTGATATGCAGACTTTTTCGGTTTTTCTTTTTTAGGTTTTGAATTTGGAAATTCTTTTACTCGATTATTTTTATAAGCCAAGCATTTATCAACAAGCGGACAAGCCTCACATTGAAATCTTGAACGCGAACATAGGCTTGCGCCCAAGTCCATCATGGCTTGGTTAAATTCTCGCACATCTCCAGAGGGGGTAACCGCATTGGTCAGTTCCCATAAGTGATTCTCAACTTTTTTAACCCCATACCAACCTTCAACCATAAAAAAGCGTGCCAACACCCGTTTCACATTACCATCGAGGATAGAGTGATGTTGACCTAAAGCGAGCGATAATACAGCACCAGCCGTTGAGCGCCCAATGCCAGGCAAGTCAACAACTTGTTCAAAAGTTTCAGGAAACTGTCCCTTATACTTATCACGTATAATTTTAGCCGTTTTATGAAGGTTTCTAGCCCTCGCGTAATACCCTAACCCAGTCCAATGATGCAGCACTTCATCTTCATCTGCATTCGCTAAATCTATGACTGTCGGAAAACGAGACATAAAACGTTCAAAATAGGGGATCACAGTTACAACTTGCGTTTGCTGCAACATTACTTCGGACACCCACACTTTATAAGGGGTCTTATCTATTTGCCACGGCAGTGTTTTTCTACCATGAAGGTGGTACCAATCCACAACTTGCGCTGCGAACCAATTTGCTGTTTGACGGTCAACGGGCATCTTTATTCTCAATCTACTAGCTACAGGCGCCAGTGTAAGAAGGTTTTTAAAAACGTCAAGCTCTTGTACTTATCGACGTGAACAGGGATAATATGCGCCCAATTTTTACACCGCAGATGATGACAATGAACGAATCGAGTAAACAAGCACTAGAGCAGGCTGAACAAGAAGGTAAATACATCCGTAAGGTCCGCAGCTTTGTAAAACGTGAAGGTCGCCTAACTAAAGGCCAAGCAGCAGCGCTAGAAAAGTGCTGGCCCACTCTTGGACTTGAGCATAGCCAAGGCCTACTCAACTTCAATGAAGTATTTGGCAATGACAACGATGTAGTTGTAGAAATTGGTTTTGGTATGGGTAAGTCGCTAGTTGAAATGGCTAAGAATAACCCTGACCAAAACTTTATCGGTATTGAAGTTCACCGCCCAGGTGTTGGCGCATGTCTTATGGAAGCTGATGAGCATGGTCTGACAAATCTGCGTGTTTTTGAGCACGATGCAGTAGAAGTATTAGCCGATTGCATCCCCGATAGCAGCTTAAGTAAATTACAGCTGTTCTTTCCAGATCCATGGCATAAAAAGCGTCACCACAAGCGCCGTATTGTACAGCCAGAGTTTGCACAAAAGATCCGTGCCAAACTAAAAGTTGGTGGTGTATTCCATATGGCAACTGACTGGGAAAACTACGCAGAACATATGTTAGAGGTAATGCAACAAGCAGAGGGTTATAACAATCAGTCTGAAAATAATGACTATGTACCTAGGCCTGATTTTAGACCACTTACGAAATTTGAACAGCGTGGGCACAGACTAGGTCACGGCGTATGGGACCTCATGTTCGAACGCACAGCTTAACTATCTGTGAGGGGCTCCAACAGCCCCTTTAACTTCATACCTACACCAGCTAACTACCTGAGACCAATGATGCAAAAACTATCGAACCCTAGCTTACTTTTACTCCGCAATGAAGAAGAACTCCTTGGCGAAAAAGTGCTTGTTATTAATCATAGTGACGATGGTTTTTTGCCTGAATTAACCAGCATTAATTCCGCATCTCAAATTTACGCATTCAGTTATAACTTCGCTGATCATCTTGCAGCTTCCAAGCATCAAAACGTGACTAGCTTTGTCGGTCATAGTTTACCTAGTATCGATAATTTGGACTTAATCATTTATTACTACCCTAAGTCTAAACCTGAGGCCAACATGATGTTATCTAACATACGAGCGAGCCTTGGTAAAACAACACGTTTACTCGTTGTGGGGGAAAATAAAGGTGGTGTTAAATCGGTTGAAAAGCAACTAAAACCCTATGCCCATGCAAGTTATAAACTGGATAGTGCCAAACATTGTATTCTGTATGAGTTTAATGAACTTATTGAAGAAGAGCACTTTGATATTGCTGATTATCATCAGATATTTAACGTCAAAGTCGCAGCTCAAAGCTTCGAGGCAGTCAGTGTACCGGGCGTATTTAACCATGGTAAGCTAGACGCCGGGACTGAGCTACTGCTTAACAACCTCTCGATTCCACATAACGGTAACGTACTAGATTTTGGTTGTGGTGCGGGTTTGATTGCTACGTTCATGCTCAACGAGCGACCTAACTTATCATTATTCTGTTTAGACGTCAGTGCACTTGCACTTTATGCCAGTGAGCAAACGCTAAAAATGAATGGTCATGCTGGACACTTCATATTAAGTGATGGTTTAGGACAAGTTACGGAAAAGTTTGATGCAATTGTCAGTAATCCACCATTTCATACTGGGTTAAATACCGACTACAGCATAGCAGAAACATTTTTAGCAAATGCCAAGCATATGATGAAAAAAGGAGCTAGTTTGCAAATTGTTGCAAATAGCTTTTTGAAATATCCACCTATCATAGAGCAACATTTTAAGCACTTTAAAACTGACACGAAAAATACCAAGTTTGCTGTATATCAGGCACAGACGGTTTAAAATCTCTTGTTAGTTATCAGCTAAAAGTAGCTTCAGACTCATAGCCAGCAGCGAGATATAGGGATTTGTCCGCTTTTTTGTTAACTTACTTAACTAAGCTGCTAAACTAAGGTTAGCTGTTAAGAGGTCTACCTATGAGCGCGCAATGGGAAAACACGCAACAAAAACAAGTATAAGAAAAGTTTTGATAAGTGCTGTTATGTTAGTAACAGCTTTGTCGCTCTCTCTTTCCATTTCAATTTCTACTTATCTCGACGTCAAAGAGCAGAAAAAATTGATAGTCAACAAACTGCAAATGATTGCTGAGATCATTGCATTCAATGCTCAGATCACGCTGATTTTTGACGATAGAAAAACTGAAGAAAAACGGCTCAAATCGTTTAATAAAGTTGAGTTAGTCAAAAATATCCACATCTATGCCATTGATGATGTGACCAATAAACCGGTTTTTTTTACTAGTTATAACGCCAGCAAGACACCGCCTGTACCACTTAAGGTCAATGATATAGAAGCCCTTAAAGTACCAAAAGTATCAGCTGACTACGTCGAGCTTATCATTCCAGTGGAATATGAAGGAAAAGTTGAGGGGTATGTCTATGTAAGAGGCGGACTAGAGCGATTATCTCAGTATATTAATCAAAAAATACTGGTCGACATTGCACTCACATTGATCGTGCTTATTTTAGTGTTGTTTGTTGCACGTGCGATTCAAAAAAGAATTGCAAACCCAATTGATTCATTGTCACTCATGTTGCAGGACGTTTCAAAAAATCACAATTACTCTGCAAGAGCAACAAAAAGTGACATTGAAGAGGTTAACATGCTCGCCAACAACCTCAATATCATGCTCGCCCGTACGCAAAATCAACTCGCACGACACCAAGCAGATAAACTCGAAATAAAGCAACTAAATCAAAATCTTGAAGAAAAAGTAAATCAACGCACCATTGCTTTACGAGAAGCTAATCAGGAGCTTCTCAACACGTTAGAGCGAATGCATCAATACCAAAATCAAATTGTCGAAAATGAAAAAATGGCCTCGCTTGGTCAAATGGTTGCGGGTGTTGCTCATGAAGTAAATACCCCCATTGGTTTAGGTGTTACAGGTTCTACGCTGTTAAGAGACAAACTTGCCGACATCAATGCAGCATTTGAGCAAAAAACATTGACATCCAAACAGCTAGAGCGCTTTATACATGACGGTATTGAAAACCTAGATTTAATTTATCGAAACTTAAATCGCGCAGCAGAACTGATATCCAGCTTTAAAAAAGTCGCAGTAAGCCAAGATGTAGAAGTCAGCTCAGAAGTCAATATCAATAAATTATTCAATGCAATTGTCAGCAGTATGCGTGCCGAGATCGATATTAAAAATGTGGTATGGCAACTATCTTGCCCAGAGCAACTCACGGTAAAGACTAAGGCAGGTTTACTACAGCAAGTATTTGAACAACTTTTATCTAACTCCCTTATCCATGGCTTTTTAGACCTCAAAGATAATCAAATTCATATCCATGTAGAGCAAAAAAACCAAAGCCTAGAAATAATCTATCAAGACAATGGTATCGGTGTATCAAACGCCGTCAAAAAACGAATTTTTGACCCGTTCGTCACAACTAAACGCGGCGAGGGTGGCAGCGGCCTCGGCATGCACCTTGTTTACAATTTGATCACTCAAGCTTTAGGGGGAACTATAACCCTGTCTGATGATAATAAAAAAGGTACTGAATTTATTATAACTTTGCCTCTAAAAGGGGTAATTTAATGAAAATAATGTACCTAATAGCTGCATTTATTTTTATTTTTTGTAGTTTAAACGTTGATGCAAAATCGCCACATGAAATTCGTTCCGCTTTTTTATACCAAATGGCAAAGTTAATCGACTTTCCAGAGCAAAAAAATAAACAAGTAACCAGATTTTGTTTTTATGATTTAAATCATGGACCAGGCGCTATTTTAAATAAAAATAATAACTTAAAAATACGGGGTAAACCGATAGATATAATAAAAGTAAACCTTTCTGACCCTTTTAGGGAACTTTCTAAGCGCTGTGATATCACATACATTGATGAAACAATGGAAGATGATATAATATCTTCTTGGACCGATACAATTACCTTAAATATGGTGACTGTAGGCGAAAGTATCGAATTTCTGGAAGGGGGTGGGATTGCTTCCTTGGTCCAAGAAGGGAGTAAAATTCGGTTATATATTAACAGACAAGAAGTTGCACAACATAACTTTAAAGTGCTCTCTAGGCTACTCGCAGTTTCTAAGTTCTATCCTGACTGATTTTACTTGTTAACAATTGAATATACTCCTATAATCGTTAACATTCGGTTTTATTATATAACACCGAAGTTTTTGTAAATAAAACATTCCGAAAAGGTTAATTAATAATGCAAACGCCAGTCATTCTAATTGTTGAGGATGAAGACGTAACTCGACTGAACCTCGTTAGTTTATTTGAAGCCGAAGGTCATAAGGTAATTGAAGCCATTGATGGCGATGATATGCATGAAAAATTGACAGCAAACGACGATGTCAACTGTGTAATCATGGATATAAACCTTCCTGGTAGAAACGGCCTTATTTTGGCTCGTGAGTTACGCCAGAAAAAAAATGTAGGCTTAATTTTCTTAACAGGTCGTGATAACGATGTCGATAGAATATTAGGTTTAGAGATCGGTGCAGACGACTACGTCACGAAACCGTTCAACCCTCGTGAACTTACTATTCGAGTACGTAATCTTATTTCACGTACAGGATCAACACCTGAAGAGTCAACTATCGACAGTAACGGTGTAATCACGTTCAATGGATGGGAATTAGACGAAAATAGTCGCTGTTTAACGTCACCAACAGGTGAATCTAAGCGTCTACCTAAAGGCGAGTACAGAGCACTTCGTTTAATGCTTGACTCTCCAGGTCGTATTTTCAGCCGTGAACAACTTATTAAGCACATGACAGGCCGTGAGCTGCGCGCTAACGACCGTACCGTTGATGTGACTATCCGTCGTATTCGTAAGCACTTCGAAACCGACAACAATACACCTGAACTTATCAGCACAATTCATGGTGAAGGTTATCGCTTCATTGGCAAGATCGATAACACTCAACCATAGTTCGCTAAGAGTTTTCAGCGAGTTTTGCAATTAATGAGTGAAGGGCTAACTGCCCTTCTCTTATTAATTCCTCTAAATCTGCCACCCACAACCTTCGCTTCTCTTCGTCTACTTCAGTACACTCAGTTTCCATTACTTTTGCATGCTGCTGAACAGTTTTGAGCCCCACTGAACCGGCTGCGCCTTTTAATTTGTGTGCCACAGATCCGTACTCAGCTATATCGCCCTCTAGATTAGCTGCTTTCAATTCGTCACAGTATGTTGGATTTAGTTTCGCAAATAGCTCACAACTGCGCTTAAACGTATCAACACCCATAGATGCAACAAAATCAGTGATAGTCTCTATATCGAGTAAATCACGTTCTATATCTAGTACCTCAATCGAACTGTGTTGCTGGGCGCTCGCTTCTTCTTTGATGCTATCGATACCAAATAACTCAGCGAGCATTTTATCCAATTTAGTCGTATTGATAGGCTTAGCAAGTGCTCCTTGAATACTGATCCCTTGTAGTTCTTGCTCGGCACTGCGCACATTCGCGGTTAGCGCAACTATCGGTAAACTATCAAAATGGCTGTCCTCACGGATCTGCCTTGCAACCTCATCACCATTTAAATCGGGTAACTGCATATCCAGCAAGATAAGATCTAAATCATCTTCGGTTTGAACAAGAGATAGTGCATCTTCACCAGTTTCAGCCCATATGACTTCGTGACCACGTTGCTCAAGTAAATTTGTTGCAATCTCAGCATTCAACGGGACATCTTCAACAAGTAAAATGTATAACTCCCTACCTGCATAACTTTGCTGACTAGGTGCGGTACACAGTTCTAATGGTATTTCTACATCAAAGCGGCTCCCCTGGCCTGGCATGCTACTGACTGCAATTTTGCCTTTCATCGCCAATACGAGCGCCTTTGTCACCGCAAGTCCAATACCAGATCCAATCGCATTGTTACCTTCAGCATCAGGCGCTTTATAGTACATATCAAAAATTTTATCTTGCTGCTCTGATGAGATCCCTACGCCAGTATCTAGGATACTCATAGAAAGCCAAGGCCCGCATTCACGGTTTTCTCTGCGACACTCTAAAGTAACACTGCCTT
This sequence comes from Pseudoalteromonas luteoviolacea, assembly GCF_001750165.1. Classification (NCBI taxonomy): domain Bacteria; kingdom Pseudomonadati; phylum Pseudomonadota; class Gammaproteobacteria; order Alteromonadales; family Pseudoalteromonadaceae; genus Pseudoalteromonas; species Pseudoalteromonas luteoviolacea. Next base: position 783,153 of record NZ_CP015411.1, on the reverse strand, counting down.
TATGCGTGAACTTAACTGCATTATTTATCAGATTCCAAAGTACCTGACGCAAACGCGTCGGATCCAGCAATGCATGTATATCTAGTACACCAGAACGTTGAATTTTGAATTCCAGCCCTTTTTGGTCAGCAATCAAATCTGAAAAATTCACTACATCATTAATAAAGTCAGATACATTAATACTGTCTGTCGCAATGTCTAACTGCTCGCGGTCAATCTTATCTAAATCTATAATATCATTGAATATGTTACCCAGCGTCTCCGCGCTTGAAAATACCGTGTTACACCAACTTTTTTGCTGTTGCGTCAACTCGGTATCCAGTAACATGCGGGTTAATCCCACAATACCGTTAAGTGGTGTTCGAAGTTCATGGCTTAAGGTGGCAATAAATTTCCCTTTATCTTTATAAGCGGTTTCAAGTGCTTGCTCAGCTTCTTTACGGCTAGTGATATCACGACCAAAAGCCAGTAACCCAATGTACTCGCCTTCATTATTGATAAAGGGTAACTTGCGCATTTCAAACCAGCGGTTTTCATCTTGTACTGGATACTCTACATCTAAAGAGAGTGTCTGCTGAGTTGCGCTAACTTGTGTATCTGTTTCTAATACTCTAGGCACAGCTTGATCGATGAAAATTTCATCTGCGGTTTTACCAATCAATCCCTCGCTGTCAATTCCAATTACCTGCTCGAATTTTTTATTACATCCAGCAAACACACCATGTTCATCTCGGTAATAAAATAAATCAGGGGATGAATCGACTATAGAACGTAGCAACATACTTTGTTGAGCAAGCTCCTGCTCAGCTTTGCGACGCTCGGTTATTTCATTTCGTAGCTCAGCAATTGCACGATGCTTCGCATGCAAGGCCATTTTACGCTCATCAATTTCATTATTGAGGCGATTAATATTGTCTTTAAGCGTTTGGTTAAGCAATTTTTCTTGCTGAGTTGCTGATTCTAAATACTCTTTTGAACTCTCCAACTGCCGGATCGCAAACACAGCAACCGATATCAGTAATGGTGAGGTCAAGGCTGCGAAAACGACAACTGAAAGTACATTTACCAAAGTGACAGAACCAAGCGCCACATAAAAAAACATACAAGACAAAACCAAAGACGCAACCAATACCAATGTATAAGCAATTGCCCCAGCTTTACGTTCACCGTATTTTCGAACCAAGTTAGAAAGAATTCGAGCCCAAGACCCAAATGAAGAATCAAGCATAATAATAGTCACCTTGTTAACGCCGCTATTATACCTCAGCTGAGCACATATGCGAGCGACCAAGCACTGTAACTTTATTGAAAAATCTCAAACTTTTAAATTGACTACCGTTTAAAGTACCCACAATAAAAATGTGATAATGTATCAAATCTTGCACATTACATGACTTTTTCTTTATTCAGTATGAGAATATCAACAGAAAAAAAACTCGAATTAGTGTAATATAAAAGCATTTCTGAGGTCGTGATTAAAGAGAGTTTAAATGCCAACTTCAATGCCAGACATTGCGAACAGTGCTGCTGCGCTGAAAACCGGAACTTTAGACTGGGTAGGAATGGGAGATATTGAATTACCATTTCAATTTGCCAGCAAAGGACTAAATGATATTCCAGTCACTGCTAAAGCTGATACATATGTAAGCTTAGATAAGCCAGATGCCAAAGGCATACATATGTCTAGGCTTTACCTAGCCTTAGACAAACTTTCATGTGAACAGTCTTTATCACCAGAAACACTGACTGCCTTATTAGATCAATTCATAACCACGCATGAAGGCTTAAGCAACTCAGCCAAAGTAATCATTAAATTTGATCTACCTCTTCGCCGTGCGTCACTGCTTAGTGGCAAACAAGGCTGGAAAAGCTACCCAGTAACCATCACAGCCTCTCTAGAAGAGCAAAAACTCAGTATCGAGCTTGCTGTTGATGTCACTTATTCATCAACATGCCCTTGTTCTGCGGCATTAGCAAGACAACTTATTCAAAATGCCTTCGAAGAAAAGTTTGCCGGACAACCTCTAGATCATGAAAGTGTACATGCATGGCTTGGGACAACGGAAGGCATAGTAGCCACACCTCATTCCCAGCGTTCTATTGCAAATATCAAGGTGCAGTTACCGAAGGGTGCTCAAGAATTCGATATTAAAGGGTTGATAGACGTTGCAGAGCAAGAATTACAAACACCAGTTCAAGCTGCGGTAAAACGTGAAGACGAGCAAGAGTTTGCAAGATTAAACGGACAAAACTTAATGTTTTGTGAAGATGCGGCAAGAAAGCTGAAAACACTTTTAAACCAACAAGACTTTGCCGACTTTTACGTCAAGATCAACCACTATGAATCTCTTCACGCTCATGATGCCGTTGCCTACGCAGTTAAAGGGATCACTGGCGGCTACAAAGCATAAAAGACTTTTTAAGCGCTAAATAATATTTAGCGCCCGCCTTCTAATCACTTCCGGCACATTCTTTGCTTATAAATTACCAAAGTCAATTTGTTGTCGTGGAGTGATTTATGGAGTTAACACTTTTAGCTATTTTAGCGCTTGTAGTTATTGCCTCTATCGTAATTTCTAAATATACCGACGTGGGTGGCAACCCTTATCCGTTTAACCGTAAAGATTCTGTTTTTACGACTGTAGAAGCCTCATTTTTACAACTCCTCGAGCGAGCTGTAGGTGATAGGTATAAAATTGTTAGCCGTGTAAAATTAGTCGATGTCATTGAATGTAAACCTGGCTTATCGAAAAAAGCTCGACGTTCCGCTATTACAAAAGCACAAAACAAACAGCTAGACTATGTTTTGGTTGATAAAAGTACACTTAATATAGTGGCTGCTGTAGATTTGGTAAATAACGCCAACAAAAATGGCCACAAAGCTCAAAAAGACTGGTTTGTTAGTGGTGCACTTGAATCTGCTGGGATCCCTCATATCCGAATGAAGATAAAATCAGGATACAAAAGCCCAGAAGTTCGCGCGGCTATCTTATTCAAGTTAGGCCAAAAACCTGACAAAACAAAGCCTGTACGCAATCGCAACAACAAACCTGCCGTGCTATCACCATCACAAGCTAAGGCACTTGCAGAAATCTAACAATACACTTGCTGCTTGAGTTTATCAGCAGCAAGCTCTACAGTTTTACCGACGAAATAATGCTTTCAAAATAAGAATGTATATAATAAGCAGTATCTAAAATACAAAGAGATGAATTATGAAAATTGGCATTATCGGTGCTATGGAGCAAGAAGTTACGATTTTACGTGACACAATGCAATCACCTAAAACTCTGACTAAAGGTGGATTCACATTTTACACTGGCGAGCTTGGTGGCCACGAAGTAACACTGGTTCAATCAGGTATTGGTAAAGTTGCGGCAACAGTTGCGACCACATTGCTTATCGATAACTTTACACCAGACTGCGTGATTAACACTGGCTCTGCAGGCGGGTTTGAGCCATCACTCAACGTAGGTGACGTGGTGATTTCTAGCGAAGTACGTCATCATGATGTAGATGTAACTGCATTTGGATATGAAATTGGCCAAGTACCACAAATGCCAGCAGGCTTTGAAGCACACCCTGCACTAATCAAAGCGTCTGAAGCAAGTATTCATGCCGTCGGTGATATTCAAACAATGGTAGGCCAAATTTGTACTGGTGATTCTTTCATGTGTGATCCTGTGCGCATTGAAAAAACTCGTCAAGATTTCCCCAACATGTTAGCGGTTGAAATGGAAGGCGCTGCGATTGCACAAGCATGTCACGTGCTCAACACACCATTTGTTGTGATCCGCTCGTTATCAGACATTGCAGGAAAAGAGTCTCCACAATCATTTGATGAATATTTAGAAGTCGCTTCGGTCAACTCATCAAAATTAGTAGTGGCTTTACTTGAAAACCTACAACAGGTAAGTCTGTAAGTGACACTGAGCTTCTTGCAAGCCCAAGAGGGCTTGCTTATCTTCTGCCTAGCCTTGATATGTGCATTTAGCCTGAAACTGTCAAAGCTCTATCACCCCAATACAATCTTTTCTCTGCTCACCAGTAATTTAGCTAAACGGGTCGTAAGTAAAAAAAACTCTGACGCTCAACATTTCCTTTCAGGTACGCTTGCTTGCTTTTTACCGACAATTACCGTGGTTGTTTTGCTTTATTTCTTATCCTATATTTCTTTCTATCCGCAATGGTTTGGCGGTTTAATCTTATTTTTGTGCTTGGATACTCACTTTGAAACACGTGCTCAGCGAATCGCAAAACTCCTATCTCAAGGCCAAAAAGGCTCTGCAAAGCAACTGCTAAAAAGCATTGTAATTAGAGATACTGATAAGTTATCTGAGGTCGGGATCATTAAAGCTTGCTTAGACTCACTTGCCCTTAATACGGTACGTCATTTTTATCTTATTACGATTTTTTATGTTGCAGCAGGCCCCTATTTCGCACTTACCTATAAACTTTTGTTACTTTGCGATCAGAGCTGGCGTCAACAGTTAGGCGCAAATCATCCATTTATGCGCCCAGTGCAGCGCTCAATATATATACTCGAATGGCTTCCATTGCGAGGCTTTGTATTAATCATGGCACTCACACAAAATTTAGCTAAAACAAAGCACTACCTAAAACACTATGCACAGCACTATATAAATAAAAATTCAGGCTGGATAATGGCATTGTTTGCAGCCAATTTACATGTACAACTTGCAGGACCAAGGTTTTACATCAGCGAACGTTTTGACAACATCAGGATAGGTAGTGATAGGCAGCCTGAACTTGAAGATATTCAGCACATGCTAAAGCTATTAGGCAGTATGAGACTATTTTGGTTAGGTTTAACTGTGTTAATTTGGTTTGCGCTTAACTTAATATAGCCAAATAGCAACTGCTACTTGGCTATCAAGTTTGGCGATTAGTTTACCGTTACTTTAGCAAATTTACGCTTGCCAACTTGGTAAATTTCTGTGGTACCTTTAGACACTTCTAATTTAGTGTCAGTGATTTTCTCTTCACCGTTAAGCTTTACTGCACCTTGTTTGATCATGCGCATCGCTTCTGAAGTACTTGCTACAAGGCCAGCCTCTTTTAATAAGTTAGCAATAAAAGTTGTGTCACCTTCGATGCTAATTGATACTTCAGGAATATCATCAGGTAGAGCGTTCTTTTGGAAGCGCTTGATAAAGTCTTGATGCGCAGCTTGTGCGTCATCTTCACTGTGGAAACGAGCAATCATCTCTTTGGCAAAGTCAATTTTAATATCACGTGGGTTACGACCCGCAGTAACTTCTTCTCTCAACCCGTCAATTTCTGATAATGACTTAGCACTTAGCAGCTCATAGTAACGCCACATTAAGTCATCCGAAATAGACATCACCTTACCGAACATTTCTGTTGGTGCATCCGTAATACCAATATAGTTACCCAATGACTTAGACATTTTTTGCACGCCATCAGTTCCCTCTAACAGAGGCATCATCAGAACTGTTTGCGGCTTTTGCCCTTCTTCTTTTTGTAACTCTCTGCCCATCAATAGATTAAAGCGTTGATCAGTACCACCAAGCTCAACATCCGCCTCCAAAGCAACAGAATCCCACCCTTGAACTAATGGATATAAGAATTCGTGTATTGCAATTGCTTGGCCGCCAGCATAACGCTTTTTAAAATCATCACGCTCTAGCATACGAGCAACAGTTTGACGTGATGCAAGCTTAATCATGTCCGCACTGCTTAATTTCTCCATCCACTGAGAATTAAACGCAACCGTTGTTTTGGCTGGATCAAGGATTTTAAATACTTGCTCTTTATAGGTTTCTGCGTTGGCAAGTACGTCTTCACGGGTAAGCGGCTTACGAGTGACATTTTTTCCCGTAGGGTCACCAATCATTCCTGTGAAATCACCAATTAAGAAAATGACCTCATGACCTAAATCTTGGAAAGTTTTTAATTTATTAATTAGTACTGTGTGGCCTAAATGCAAATCAGGCGCTGTTGGATCAAATCCAGCTTTAATACGCAGCTTTTTACCTGACTTTAACTTCTCTTTCAGTTCATCTTCAATCAATATGTCTTCTGCACCGCGCTTAATTTCAGCAAATGCAGTTTCAATGTCCACCATTATCACTCCAACACAATATTCAGTTTATCGCTCGATTCTAGCCTATATTGCACGGAGTTTAAATGCACAAAATACTGGTATTAACGCTTTATTACGTATATGCTGCACTATTATTCATAAAATTTCTTGACAGCGAAAAAGGCACGTTATGGTACCTGCAGTAAATAAGCTTCCCAAAAAACACAAAATGCTTATTGTCGGCTTGTTAGCTGCAATGGTTGGGATAGCCTTGCTGCCCTCAGAAAAAGCCACTGCATCTAAAGATCATAAAGATGATGCATTAGAAGTTGGCAAGCGCTATGAACTTCCAATTAAAGTTGAAGAACAACAACCAGAACTGCTGACGACTTTAAGCGAAGCAGTTGAAGAAACAAAAGAACAAGAAAATACAGTTACTTATGATTATGCAGACCACAAAGTTCGCGCCGGTGACAGTCTCGCCGTTTTATTTAAACGGGCGGGTTACTCAGCACAGACATTGCATAATTTAGTCAATACCAATGAAGAGACCCGCAAGCTAACAAAGATCCATCCGGGTGAAACTCTCAGCTTTGCGAACGACACACAAGGGAATCTTGCACAACTTAAATATGTGCTTTCCAAAACCGATACGCTTTATGTTACTCGCACTGAAGATGGTAAATATGCAACTCAGATTACCAGCAAAGAAATTGAAACACGCGAAAAAACAGCCGGTGGTAAGATACGCTCAAGCTTTTGGACTGCGGGCATCTCTGCTGGGTTGACGCAAAGACAAATAATGAACTTTGCTAATATTTTTGGTTGGGATGTTGACTTTGCCAATGACATTCGTGAAGGTGATACCTTTACTTTGGTCTATGAGTCTCACTATGTTGATGGTGAGGAGATTGGTAATGGAAAGATCATTGCCGCAGAGTTTATGAACCAAGGCGACCGCTATACGGCAATCAGGCACACCAATGGTGAGTTTTATACACCCGAGGGCCGTAGCATGAAAAAAGCCTTCTTACGTGCACCAGTTAACTTTAAATATATTAGTTCTAATTTCAACCCGCGTAGATTACACCCTGTGACCAAACAAGTGCGCCCACACCGAGGTATCGATTATGCCGCTAAAGTAGGCACCCCAGTCGTTGCTGCGGGTAATGGCCGAGTAACAAAAGCAGGCTTTAACCGCCTCAACGGTAATTACGTCTTTATTGAACACGGCAGCCAGTACACAACTAAATATCTTCACTTGCATAAACTACATGTAAAAACAGGGCAAAAAGTTAAGCAGGGGCATAAAATAGGTACAGTTGGTGCAACAGGGCGTGTCACAGGACCACATTTACACTATGAGTTTTTGGTAGACGGTACACATCGCAACCCAAGAACAGTTAAACTGCCTAAATCGTTATCGCTACCAAAGCAAGAACTTGCAAAGTTCAAACCGCTAGCAGATCAGATGTTGGTACGATTGGAGCGCAAACGTGAGTTAATGCTTGCTCTAAATGACAAATAGACAAAATTCAAGCACAAAAAAGGCGAGGTTTTCCTCGCCTTTTTTATTGCCAATTACTAACTGCCAACAATTTCAAGTTTTAAAAACTCTTCTAATGCCTGCGGGTTAGCGGCCAGAGGCTGAAGCTGTAACCCTAGCTGCATGAAACTTGTATTTTCAGGGAACTGCATGCTCACCTCTAGTGAAGACAACCCTGCGATGAATGATTGAATCGCTTGCTTCGCCTTGTCGCTTGCAGGCACATTTTCCATTTGCATCGCTAACATCGCCTTTAATTGCTCGTGATTAAGTCCATTTTTTTGTAATTCTCCGTCAACAAGTGCTTTTAACTCACCTTCATTTTTCAAGGAAAAGGACATATCAACTGGCTGTAAAGCCTGCATAGTGGTGATCATTTTACTCTGCATTTGCAATTCAGCTTCCAGAGTCATCTCACCTTGATCATGCATTTGTTGAATATCACGCTGAAGCTCCATAAATTCTCGGCTGTTTGTCAGCGCTATATTCATACCAAAGCTCATCACTTGTTCTGCCGACATATCCAGTGCAAATTGACTATCACCGCTAGACTCATCATATCGCATGGAAGAAATGAGGTTATATTTCGCATTCGATAATATAGACGGTATCACCTCAACAGAGTTGGCTTTAAACTCAGGGGCCAATGACAAACCATGAACCTGAAGTTCAGTCAAAGGGCTTATCTTGCCTTCTTCATAGCCTTTCAAAGAAAACCTATCAATTTCTACCAACCCTTGAGCTGTTGCCTGTTCCTTAAATGAAATTTGTTCCAACACTATCGTATTGCTCAATAGGCTGTAATCTACAGTTTGATAACTCACGGTTAAGCCTGTTTGCTCAGAAAACTGTTGTATCTGCTTTTCAACTACTTCGCTTGCAGTTTTATTTGCATACCAGTTTACACCTGCCACGCCGCCTGCAACAGCAAGAGCAACGCCTGTGAGAGCCGCTTTATTCATAGTAATTCCTTAAAATAGCGCTTGTAATGCATCGTTTAAGCTGGAAACACCAATGACTTCCATCCCTTCGATATCTTCTTTAGGTTTATTAGCGACTGGTACAATAGCACGTTTAAAGCCATGTTTGGCAGCTTCTCGAAGCCTTTCTTGACCACTTGGCACAGGGCGTATCTCCCCCCCGAGACCAACCTCACCAAATACCACTAGTTGTTTATCTAACGCATAATTTTTAAAACTGGATACTAGAGCTGTGATCAAAGCCAAATCTGCACTGGTTTCATTCACTTTTACACCGCCAACTACATTGACAAAAACATCCTGATCAGCAACCTGTAAGCCGCCATGACGATGTAGGACCGCCAACAACATCGCAAGCCGGTTTTGCTCTAGACCAACTGTCACACGCCGAGGATTTGCTAACTGAGAATAATCAACCAGCGCTTGAACCTCTACCAGCAATGGCCGAGTTCCCTCCCAAATCACCATAACCAACGAACCGGGTGTTTGCTCTTCACCTCGGTTTAGGAAAATAGCCGAAGGGTTATTAACTTCTTTGAGTCCCTGCCCTGTCATCGCAAAGACACCCAGCTCATTGACAGCGCCAAAGCGGTTTTTATTGCCACGTAACGTTCTAAAACGGCTATCACTACTCCCTTCAAGTAAAATAGAGCAATCAATACAATGCTCTAACACTTTAGGACCAGCAAGAGTGCCGTCTTTAGTCACATGACCTACCATGATGATCGCAACTTGGTTTTGTTTTGCGAAACGCGTGAGGTAAGCAGCACTTTCTCGCACCTGTGACACACTCCCTGGTGCTGATTGGACATCCGTCATATGCATCACCTGAATAGAGTCAATCACCATGATGGCAGGCTTTTCCCGCAGCGCTAGTTGGCAAATCGTTTCGACATTGGTCTCAGCAAGTGTCTTTAACTTGTCTGTTGGCAACCCCAATCGCTTTGCACGCATAGCAACCTGTTGTAATGACTCTTCACCGGTGACATATAATGTTGGCATAGATTGCGCGAGCAAACACATCGTTTGCAATAACAGTGTACTTTTACCCGCGCCTGGCTCACCGCCGATCAAAATGGCACTTCCAGGGACAACTCCTCCCCCTAGCACACGGTCAAACTCTTTGAACCCAGTTGAAAATCTTGGTAAAGATTCTAGATTAACTTCGTCTAATGTCTGTATTTTTGCTTCGACAACGCCAGCGTAACCCGTTGTTCCTGCACTGCGTGGCGCAGCTTTTACAGAAGGTACACGAAACTCTGTTACGGTGTTCCAAGCTTTACATTCAGAACATTGCCCTTGCCAACGAGCAAATTCCGCTCCACAATCACTACATACAAATGCGGTTTTCTTTTTTCCCATATATATCAAGGCATAGTTATTGCTTAAATGGAAAACCCAGTTAAGCTACAAGTTAATAATGTAGCTATACTGACATAAAATTGGCGAAGGCTGAAATAATAACAATGAGACATTGTCTGCGGACAAACTGCGAAAAGCTATGAGTGAAGATAAATTAGAACTACATCAAGACCTTATTAATGACCTAAAAGGAGATTTAGGCGATCCAAATTTTGATTTTATCTTCAAACAAAAGACCGCACATCTCACTAAACCCGATCAATTCTTATTAAAAATGGAAATGACGCGCTTATCTCAACCAGTAGCGCGCTTCATTGATTTGCGTGGTCAAGTCTCTGGTGATGTAAAACCATATGAACATAATGGCAAGCAACACTTTATGGATGATCTCGCTATCAGTGTTTTCGAGCGAGAAGTAGCCCAACATGGTGACTACACCATGGCCGTTTATGAGGCTGTCATGCACACCGACAATAATTACAAGGTGATGCAAAAACAAGCTCAGGATCAAGATGACACTGAACCTTTAGTCGTTTTTGAGCACGAAGCACAACTTATTCGGTTTGCTTCTTATGAAAGCCGAATTGAAGAGCGCATGAACTACTCTATCAAAATTACGGTTGAGTTAAAAAGCGGTACCACAATTCAAGCAAGTACTTCTGACATCTCATTGAGCGGCGCAAAAATTAAACTGGGAAAAGCCTATAACGTCTACCCTAAAAATGTCATCACACTGCGTTTAGTCGGATTAGAACAAGATTTTGAACTAGGTTTGAAAGAAGGGATTCAATACGAAGTTGTCGCCGTTGAAGAGTCAAACTCTGATTATAATTATGTTCGCTTAAAGCGCACCTTTGTAGAGAATAACTCTGGATTTGACGAGTTTTTAGAAAGCTTCATCCATGGTAATAAACGACGCTATAAAATTAACTTAGACAACACCATGGATGCTGTTGTTTGCAAAGGGTACGAGCAGTATTACCTTCCCAGAGTCAGCTCTCTTTTTGTATTCTTCAGTCGACTTAATAACCTACTTCTACCCAGTATGGTGCTCACCAATGAGAACAATGCTTTCATCAATTATTACTTTGAAGACGAACGTAAAGCATCGTGTTTGTACAGTGTTTTCAATAACAAACGGCTACAAAAGTTACTCTTGCAGTCCGCTCCTGTAAAAGAGGCATATTGCTATACATTCACACACTCTAATGGTGGAAAAATTTATTTTTACTCTGCATTTGATTGGGAGCTAGAACAAAAGCCCGAGATAAAGAACTTATTTTTGGGTTTTGGTAGCGAAAAAGATAGCTGGCGTGTATTTAAAGTACAGTTAATGCCGAGCCACCATGAAGATGCGTTTATTCCATTATCACTCCCAAAAAGTGCGGGCAAAAATGTTGAAAAACTTAATAAGCGTCCCCCACCTCGTGCACAAGGCCTCATTGAGCCTGTGCATCACTTAATGTTACTGACAGAAATAACGACGTCAGAGCTTAAGTCACATTGCAATCAGTTGTCCTACCCTCAAGAGAGCATCAATCGCCTCAAGGAGTTTGGTCATGGCAAATCCAAAAATCCTCCACCTTTGGAAAAAGTCGCTTTAGAGTATGTCAATTTAAGATCGCATAAACGCTTTTTATACCGTACAGCAGTTACCTTAAATATCTCTGATAACCTGTCTGTGAACGGCAATACCCGTGATTTCTCTGTCATGGGCCTGCAGATTGAAGTTGACAATGCCATGGATATTACAAAAGGAGACTTAGTCACGATTGACTTGCCTGATCTGCAAAAAATAACTAAGCAACATGTTTTATCGGGCTTAAGATATGAAATCATGGCCGTAAGCAAATCCAAAACCATAATAAATTTAAAAGTAAAACAAGTCGCTGGTGCCACACATACCGCAATGGAGTTCTTCACAGCACTGATAGATAACAATAAAGACAAACTTCAGCCAAGCGAAGAGGCCCCTAAAATACCAGGCCTATCCACTGCGCTGAGAAATATGGTGACTAAGAGCATTTGTCAATTGCCGCTCTACCTTCATAAAAAAGCATCACACATGGAGGTTGGAGCGGTAGGCCATGGCTTGTACCCATCTCCCCTTCATAATATCCTGTTACCGCATCTAACAACTCACAACGGCCTAGAGCTGCTATTTCCTGATAAACTTTTCCCCACCAACTATGTTGCAGAGCCTTTAACTGACTTGCTAAAAGAAAAGTCCAGACAAGATAAGCCTCTGAGATTTACACTCTTCATTCACTTTGATGAAAAACAAATCAATGAGCAAAACCATGGCGTTAAATCACAGTGTATCCCTTTTGGTGAACCGATAGAGCAACTATTTTTATTTGCTAAAAAAGCACTCAAAAATGGGATTCTGTTTATCTGTCACCTCTATGTCTCAAAAACAGGCCGTCCTGATATGGACCACTTAGCCAATGAGTTACGCTATGTCAGTCATTATGCTTTGCATAAAGCCAAGGGCCTAGAGGAAGCGCTTTGGTCGGTTAACGGTGTATGTGATGTTGTAGATGTGACTGATGTAATGATGCCTGTATTGGGGTTAGAGGCGCACTTGATTGAAAGAATGCAACTGCGTAAAAAGGAGTGGCTCACTAAGCACTTTTAGTCAGCCACTAAAGTGACCTTAATTTAAACCAGCGAATAGCGTCAGCGCAGCCACTAAAAACAAATAAAATAAAACATTACGTTTTACCAAGCGCATCATACAGGCTGCTTCATAAGTGCAGCCAAAATACTGTTGTTCAATTTGCTCAGCTGACAATGCCGTTTCTGTCACTACTTGGCGATTACAAGTTTTAAAGTCCAATAAATACTTCAACCAACTGCCAGTTCCTTTCGAAAAGTTACCAATAATAAGATAACCGAAACCAGCCAAACGCGCAGGAAGCCAATTAAGACAGTGAAACAGCACGTCAAAGCGACCACGGTGGGGCGTCATTAGTTCAATGCATTTTTGTTCAGCTTGAGATGGTTCACCGTTAACATCATCTTTGAGCACTTCTACGACAGCACGTGTTGCCGCATACATGATGGCACCAGGTGCACCAAGCACAACGAACCAAAACATTACTGCACAGTAGTGTGTAAAATTAATCCATGCCAACGTTTGACCAAAAGTTTCTCCATTTGGCTCATCTTCCGTTTTAGTTTGACCCATTTGCAATGCGTACAAAGTTGCTGCTTCTTTGTCATCTCTGGCCAAAGCATTAAGATAACCTTTATACGATTGACGATACTTGGCACAACCAAAACACACCAATAAAACAACAACATTTAATGCTATCTGCCACAGTACAAAATCAGACAGGTTATAAACAAGCGCGACCAACAGTGCCGGTAACATAAGCCATGACATAGCGCCAATGCTAGTCTTAAATAACCAGTTGCCTGCGCTTTTTTGGTAGCTCCAAGTTTGGTATTGAGCCAAATAATAATCAATTTGCCAACGAGATGATTTGGCACCCAAGCGCTCAATTATCAATGCCACTAATATCGAAATTAATATCATGTTTTTACTCTATTACTCTTAATTCACGTTGTAATAAACCTAAATAGTGTTGCCAATCAAAAGCATCACCAGGATCTGTCTTACGCGTTGGCGCAATATCACAATGACCAACAATACGCTGAGGCGTTATTTTTGGAAATCGTTTAATAATGGATTTACTCACTGCCACTAAGGCATTGTACTGGGCTTGTGTATAAGAGGTGTGATCCGTTCCTTCAAGTTCAATACCAATACTAAAATCATTACACCTTTGCCGACCATCAAAGCTTGAAACCCCAGCATGCCATGCCCGTTTTGAGAATGGGACATATTGCAAAACCTCTCCATTTCGACGAATAAAACAATGAGCAGACACACGAACGCCCTCTAAAGACGCAAAGCTTTCATGGGCGTGACAATCAATCTTCCCCATAAAAAGGTCATCAACGTAAGAAGTTCCAAATTGACCCGCTGGCAACGAAATATTATGAATGACCAGTAAATTGACATCATCGCTATTAGGTCGCTCATCACAGTGAGGTGAATAACGATGATTGGCATAACTTAGCCATTGCTGTTGATTTTCCATATAAAAAATTAGCTTTAGATTGTATCTCGCCTACCATATCAAGAATTAACCCGAAGCTCTATTGCAAATTTATTTTGAGAAAGAACGCATACTTTTGTTAAAGAAAATTGTTTCATTGCGTTAATCACAGTAGAATTTAAGATAGTAAAAACAATGATGATCTACCTATGCAACCAGAACTTATTTCGCAACTTGTTAAAAGTGCTCTCGATGAAGACCTTAACCATCAATCCGCTGCACAAGGTGATATTACCGCAGCATTGATCCCTGAACACCAGCAAGCCTACGCTTATGTGATTACCAGAGAAGACTGTGTATTTTGTGGTAAAGACCTTATTTTAGAAGTATTCAAGCAAGTAGATCCCAGTGTTGAAGTCACGGTTTTAGCCAATGATGGTGACAAACTGAGCGCAAATTCACGTATTTTCACTGCAAAAGGCTCTGCAAGAGCAATTTTAACTGCTGAGCGCACGGCCCTTAACTTCGTCCAAACTCTCTCAGGCACAGCCACAACAACAGCGCACTATGTACAAGTGTTGGATGGCAGCCAAACACAATTGCTCGATACGAGAAAAACAATCCCTGGTTTGAGAGCATTGCAAAAGTACGCCGTCACTTGTGGTGGTGGTAAAAACCATCGTATTGGCTTATTTGATGCTTTTCTCATTAAAGAGAACCACATTGCCGCTTGCGGTGGTATTGCCAATGCCGTTGCACAAGCGAAAAACACTCATCCCGATAAGCCTGTTGAAGTAGAAGTTGAGAGCCTTGATGAGCTAGAACAAGCGTTAAATGCTGGCAGCGATATCATTATGCTAGATAATTTTACCGTTGAAGACATTCAAAACGCCGTTAGACTAACCTCAGGTAGAGCAAAGTTAGAAGTCTCGGGTAATATGACATTAGATATTTTGGCACAATATGCACAAGCTGGTGTTGATTATATATCAAGCGGCGCTTTAACTAAGCACGTACAAAGCATCGATTTGTCGATGCGATTTGAATAATATAGTCGCGCTTGTAATCTAAATGTAACTAAATGTGCACTTTTTATATTGACATTTATTTACAAAGCATTTTTAATAAAAAAGAATTAAATTAATGATTTAGATTAATTCTTTTTTAGTTAGAAAGGCGCATATTAAAAATGTATAGCCGATTTAGATGAATAATCGGTGATCATTGCCATAAGAAATAATTTAAAAAATCCTGGTGTAAGTGTATACGGCCACCGGGTCTAACATCCCTTAGGAGACACATCATGACGCAACAACGACAGGGTGGTTTTACCCTTATCGAATTAATGATTGTGATTGCAATCATCGGTATTTTGGCAGCAGTAGCCCTTCCAGCTTACACAGATTACGTAAATCGAGCAAAAGCCTCTGAATTACTTGCAGCTTCGAGCATGCCTAAAGCATGTATCGAAGAAAGAGCCCAATTGGGTACGTCACCTGCTACTTGCGACGACGGTTTTGCGGCAAGCCAGTATGTAAGTGGTTTAACAGTAAGCGCCGCGGGTGCAATTACAATTACTAGTACTGGCGATATCACTGGTATCTCAATGGTTCTTACACCATCAGCAGCTGACAACGCATCCGCAGAGGCTTCTGATTTCGCCTCAGACAAAGCGTTCTCAGTAACTAAATGGACATGTACAGCAACCATTTCAGGTACTGCAAAAGGGAATTGGTTACCAGGTACATGTACAGCGACAGCTGCTACACCTTAATAGACTGATAAAGAAGGAACAGAGTATTGCTCTGTTCCTTTTTACGTGAATATACTCTATGGCACTCTCCTCTAAAGAAAGTACAACCAAAATAGATACATTTGTCTGGGTTGGCGTCAGCGCTCGAGGCAAAAAACTCGAAGGCGAAATGACGGGCACCAGTGTTGCACTGGTCAAAGCGCAACTTCGAAAACAAGGCATTACTCCCTCAAAAGTAAAACGTAAACCTAAACCATTATTCGGTTTTAAAAGCGTACAAAAAATAACTCCTAAAGATATTTCTATTGTTACCAGACAAATTGCGACTATGCTAACCGCTGGCGTATCTCTGGTGCAGTCTCTTGATATGATTGCCTCTGGTGCAAAAAATAAAAGCG
The DNA here is from genome assembly GCF_001750165.1 of Pseudoalteromonas luteoviolacea. Taxonomy (NCBI): domain Bacteria; kingdom Pseudomonadati; phylum Pseudomonadota; class Gammaproteobacteria; order Alteromonadales; family Pseudoalteromonadaceae; genus Pseudoalteromonas; species Pseudoalteromonas luteoviolacea. Next base: position 766,980 of record NZ_CP015411.1, on the reverse strand, counting down.
TGAGTAAACTCATTGGCTCCATCGCTGATGAAGTAAAAGCCGGTCAACCCTTAGCAAGAAGCCTACGCTCACATCCTCGCTACTTTGATGATTTATATTGCGATCTGATTGAGTCTGGCGAGCAATCAGGTGCACTAGATAGAATTTTTGATCGAGTCGCTTTGTATAAAGAAAAAGCCGAAGCACTTAAATCTAAGATTAAAAAAGCAATGTTTTACCCCATTGCGGTGATCACTGTCGCGCTCATTGTTACCTCAATCCTTCTTATTTTTGTAGTACCCCAATTTGAAGATATTTTTGCTGGTTTTGGTGCTGAACTCCCTGCATTTACACGACTCGTGATATCAATATCAGAGTTTATGCAAGAGTATTGGTGGATAATGCTGCTGATTATCGGTGGTGGTGGCTATGTCTATAAAGAATTATTGATCCGTAATGACAATGTTAAACACGCAAATGATCGCTTAATTTTAAGGTTGCCAGTCGTTGGTGAGATTTTAAAAAAAGCGGCTGTAGCAAGGTATGCCCGTACACTATCCACTACTTTTGCTGCTGGCGTCCCGTTAGTTGATGCACTCGATTCTGCAGCTGGCGCTTCTGGTAATATCATTTATAAAAATGCCATCTTAGATATCAAAGGGGAAGTAAGCTCAGGTAACCAAATGAACTGGGCAATGCGTAACTCAAAAATCTTTCCTGATATGGTTGTTCAAATGGTAGCAATTGGTGAAGAGTCTGGTGCACTAGACAGTATGTTAGCCAAAGTAGCCAGTATATACGAACAAGAAGTTGATGATGCTGTTGATGGCCTATCTACGCTGCTTGAGCCACTCATTATGGCCATACTTGGCGTTTTAGTTGGTGGGTTAATCGTGGCGATGTACTTACCCATATTTCAACTTGGTAACGTTATTTAACCTAACTCATTTTTTACAATAATAAGAGCAGTGCAATGCAAGATGTCTGGCATTTAATGCAGCAACAACCGTGGTTTTTTCTATTGTCAGTGGGCTTAACGAGCGCCTGTATCGGCAGTTTTTTAAATGTTGTGATTTATCGTTTACCTAAAATGATGGAAAACGAGTGGAAAACTGAGTGTAAAATCATACTTGGACAACACGAGCAAGGCTCAGATCAAACAGCACCTTGCCCAAGTACGTTTAACTTAGTCACACCTCGCTCGACTTGCCCGAGCTGTAATACGCAAATAAAAGCACATCATAATATTCCCATTTTGAGTTGGCTCCTGCTCAAAGGCCGTTGCGCGTACTGTAGTGCCTCTATTTCAGTAAAATACCCTTGTATAGAAATGCTTACCGCCGCTGCATCTTTATGGGTAGCGTGGCATTTTGGCGCAACGTTGACAGCGCTTCTGTATATTGTGATGACTTGGGGTTTAATTGCGCTTATATTTATTGATATAGACAAAATGTTACTCCCAGATCAACTCACACAACCTATGCTTTGGCTAGCACTGCTCAGCGCGGTACTTGGGCTTACCATAACCGTAGAATCCGCCATTTGGGGAGCTGTCGCAGGCTACCTGAGTTTGTGGAGTGTTTATTGGCTGTTTAAATTACTCACAGGCAAAGAAGGCATGGGTTATGGTGATTTCAAGCTTTTGGCTATTTTTGGCGCGTTACTAGGCTGGCAAGCACTGATCACGATTATTTTACTTTCTAGTGTAGTTGGCGCGGTAATTGGCAGCATTCAACTTGCAGTACAAGGAAAAGACAAGGCTACGCCTATTCCCTTCGGCCCTTATTTGGCGATTGCTGGTTGGCTATGCTTGTTCTATGGTGATGCGTTAGAAGTATGGTATTTTAATTTATTAGGGGTATAAGCATGTCATCCTGGATTTTAGGCCTTACAGGAGGCATTGGTGCGGGGAAAACCGCCGCAACATATTACTTTGAAAGTATGGGCATTAAGGTAGTCGATGCAGATATTGTTGCACGGGAAGTCGTCATGCCAGGTTCTGTGGGATTAAATAGTATCATCGCGCACTTTGGTGACGAGCTATTAACTCCAGAAGGTACACTCAATCGTGCTAAGTTGCGTAGTATTATTTTTAACGATGAATCTCAAAAAACCTGGCTCAATGAATTACTTCACCCACTTATACGGGAGCAACTTTTAGCGCAATTATCCCAGTCAACTAGCCCATATTCCATATTGTGCGCGCCACTACTCTTTGAAAATAATTTACAGCGATATTGCAATAAAACATTGCTAATTGATGTGCCCAAAGAAGTACAAATCAGGCGCACCAGTGAGCGCGATAAAGTACCTCAAGAACAAGTAAAGAATATTATTGCTGCGCAAATGAGCCGGGAAGATAAGTTCCTGAAAGCGGACTATATTATTGACAATAATAGACCGTTAGCTGAAGTCCAATTAGATCTGAGTAAATTACATCACGTTTTTTTAAACGCGGCCAAAGCCATTTGACGCTTTATTTCTTGAATTTTATATTAATCTCAAGAATGATTAGATATGCTCCGTCAAATAAGCACATTTGCTATTTATTTGCTACATTAATGTAAGCTGTTGAAGTATTAAAGGACATCATGGAACATCACTCTCCGTTACTGAGAAAATTCATTACCTTAGGTCGGGTTACGCCGGATCAGATAAAGGCTAAGCAAACCGAAGCAACGACCACGGCTGAATTGATATGCCTGTGTAGTGGCATGTCTGGCCAAGAGCTTGCCGAGCAATGCCTTGATTTATTTCGAGTACCTTACTTTGATCTGAATGGATTTGATGTTGAAAACGTTCCCAAAGATTTGATCAAAGAAAAGCTGATCCGACAGCACTACTTATTGCCCCTTGTTAAAAAAGATCGCAAGCTATTTATCGCAACATCCGATCCCACCGATTATGGGGCATTCGAAAACTTCGAATTTAGTACCGGTCTACAATGTGAAATCGTAGTTGTCGATCACAAGTTGCTTGAACAAAAAATAGATCAGCTATTTGACTCAAGCTCAGGTTTATCCCTCAGCGAAGATGAATTCAAGGAATTTGCCAGCCTCGATGTAGAAGATGAACCACAAACACAGCAACAAGATGAAGAAAAAGACGATGCACCTATCATTGTCTACATCAATAAAATCTTGATGGACGCCATTAAAAAAGGGGCATCAGATTTACACTTTGAGCCCTATGAAAAGAAGTACCGTGTCCGTTTTCGTATTGATGGCATTTTGCATGAGATGGCCAGCCCTCCTAATACGTTAGCGAGCCGACTATCTGCGCGAATTAAAGTCATGTCTCACCTAGACATCGCTGAAAAACGTAAACCCCAAGATGGGCGTATCAAGCTCAAAATATCAGAGCGAAAAAGTATCGATTTTCGTGTCAGTACACTCCCGACTATGTGGGGTGAGAAAATCGTAATGCGAATACTCGACTCATCAGCTGCTAAGTTAGGCATCGATGTCTTAGGTTATGAACCAGAACAAAAAGACTTGTATTTAAATGCGCTTGAGCAACCTCAGGGAATGATTTTAGTTACAGGTCCAACAGGATCTGGTAAAACGGTTTCACTCTATACAGGTCTTAATATTTTAAATAAACCTGAGCGAAATATCAGTACCGCAGAAGATCCTGTTGAAATAAATCTTGAAGGGATCAACCAAGTTCAAATCAATACTAAGGCAGATATGACCTTTGCAAATGCACTTAAAGCATTTTTACGTCAAGATCCGGATGTGGTGATGGTTGGTGAGATCAGGGACCTCGAAACTGCCGAAATCTCTATCAAAGCAGCCCAAACTGGTCACTTAGTTATGAGTACTCTGCATACAAATTCAGCACCTGAAACTCTGACACGACTGCTAAATATGGGCGTGCCTGCATACAATGTCGCAAGCTCGGTGAGTTTAATTATTGCTCAGCGCCTCGCGCGAAGGTTGTGTCCAAAATGCAAAGAACCGGAAGAGTTGCCAAAAGAAGAGCTGCTCAAACAAGGCTTCACAGAAGAACAAGTTAAGGACTTAACGTTGTACTCCCCTAAAGGCTGTGATCACTGCACGGACGGATATAAAGGCCGTGTCGGTGTATACGAAGTAGTTAAGATCACCCCTGAGATGTCACATAAAATAATGGAGGGTGCAAACTCTCTGGAGATCGCAGCACTTGCTGATAAGCTTGGCTTTGACAACTTACGCAAATCAGGTCTCAAAAAAGCAGCCGCGGGAGTCACCTCACTGGCCGAAATTAACCGCGTTACAAATTACTAATTCGACTTCAGCTCACTGGTATAGTTTGCCGCAAAGCAGTAAACTATACCGCTCTATAACACAGTGAGAATCCATTATGCCAACAGCTGTCCAATGCCCAACATGCCAAAAAGAGGTGATCTGGTCGGCACAAAGCCCACACCGTCCATTTTGCTCCAAACGTTGTCAACTGATAGATTTGGGTGAGTGGTCGGAAGAAAACAATAAGATCTCAAGCCCCGTGCAAAGTGCTGACTTAGCCCAACCTGATCCGCAAGCACTGATTGAAGATATAGAGGCTATGCTTGCCAAGAACGAAGATGACTTTTTCAAGTAGCACATTGCGAATTAAACAATTTATATAGTGTTTTCATGTGCTCATGCACTTGCCAATCTTGGCAGTAAAGGTAGTAATCTACGCTTGGTAAGTGCTCGGTTATTTCAATAAAATCCACTTCAGACGCGTATTTGCTCCTCATCGATTGTGGTACTATCGCAAACCCCATACCCGCAGCCACCAAAGACAACGTCGTTGACTTGGTTTTAACCTCTTGGATCACGTTCATTTGCGCTTTTGCCTGCGTGAATACCGTTTCTATTTTTTCATGCAATTTTGGCTGCAATGCCTTAGGGTAGTGAATAAATGGTTTGCCACAGAACGTTTTTATCGATGTACTTTTCTCCTCTATTTGCCATTGCTTTGGACAAGCAAAAACATAGTGTTCGCTGGAGAGATAATGAATATCACTCTTTGATAGTTCAGAGTCAAACAAACGAATAACCGCACCATGTAACTGCCCAGACTGACAGCGGGCCACTAACTCGGCACTCGTTCCCTCTTCTAGTATCACATTTAATTTAGATGAGAGATCAGACAAGACAGCCATTTTATTCGCCACTAATGCTTCAAACGCAAGGCCTATGCAGCCCAACTTGATAGGCCGTTGTATGCCAGTTTGAAAGCTTTGAACACATTCCCCCAACTCTGTATGAGCCGCAAGCACCCGCTGCGCTTTGGCAACGAACAGAATGCCAAACGGTGTTAGGCTCACTGATCGCGTCGAGCGTTCAAAAAGCGCCATCCCCAGATGATTTTCAATCTGCCTGATCTGTTGGCTTAATGGGGGCTGCGACATGTGTAACTTCAAGGCCGCACGGCTGAAACTCAGCTCTTGAGCAACGGTTACCACATAGTGCAATTTTTTTATATCCATCCAATTTATATTCATTACATATAAATCAATCAGTTTTTATATTTGTTATTAATTTAGGCACATTGTAACTTAACTGCAAGCTTTATCAGCAGGAGTCATAACAATGAAAACATTAGTATTTTTACTGCTTATCTGTATAAGTAGCACACTCAAAGCCGAAATCGTCAAATTTCCTTTTCACTCAAAAGCGCTAGAGAACAGTTTAATCGGCACAAAAAGTACCCGTGATATACACATATATTTACCCGATGGCTACCATGATAGCGACAAACGTTATCCTGTATTGTATATGCTTGGAGCCTACAGCTGGCCTATCAAATACAGCGAACGTATTGAGCCGATGCTAGAAAACCACAAAAAGAATGGTCACAGCATGGAGATGATCATTGTCATGCTTGAAGGTAACACACCGCTTAGAGGCAGCTTCTATGTGAACTCTCAAGTACATGGCAACTTTAGTGATTATGTGATTAAAGAAGTACTCCCCTGGGTAGACCGTACTTATCGCACCAAAGCACAGCCTGAACATCGCGGTATTACTGGATTTTCAATGGGAGGCACGGGTGCACTTAGGTTTGCTGCAAAGCATCCAGATCTATTCGGCCATGTTTATGCACTCAGCCCAGGCATGTTTGACGAAAAGGGGATGGCAAAGTCATATTTGACTTCAAAGGAGGCCATCAAACGCTATCAAGCTTTCAAACAAAAATTAGCGGAAGCGAAGGATCCCAAAGCCGTTATGGATGCAGAGTTTGCTTCTTTCCAAGGACGTGAAATTTGGAATAATGGCCAAGCAAATAGCTATAGTGCATACCTTATGGCCTATGCAGGTGCATTTGCAGGTCAGCCAGATCAGCCTTTTGGTGTCCATTACAGTGTTGAGCCTGCACAAAAACCGCTGTGGTACAGAGGGTTTGGTGAGCTTGTAGATCTATACTCCACCCCATCTGTAGTTGAGCAATTGAGCTCTGTTCGAATTGATGTCGGCGATAAAGACGACTACATCTGGATCACAGAAGGTGTGCTTGCACTGAAACAGAAAGCCGAAGTAAATAAAGTCCCGATTTATTTCGAAGTGTTCCCAGGCGGACACAGTGACAAAGCCCTTGAACGCCTCGAACATCATATGCTGCCGTTTTTTAACGAACGATTGTAGTCCTTCCATAGGGGCACCCATTTGGGCCCCTATTTTATTTCTTGTAAATCAGCAAACATTATCAATCCACCTTGCGCTACTTTAGTGTTGTCGCCACAATCAACTAGGCGTGTATCAACACTGGGCAGCACAATAATGAAACATAAGTTAAGTACACAACATTACTATGAAGCTAGAATGCTGCGCGTAATTGATTATTTATACGAGCATGCAGACACTGAACTTGATGTTAATACGTTGGCTGATATTGCGTGTATGTCAGCTTATCACTTTCATCGTATCTATCGAGAATATGCTGGTGAAACAATTAATGTCACAGTGAGAAGAATGCGTATGTTGAAGGCGGCGACCTATTTAGTTCGCAGCGACTTAAGCCAGCAACAAATTGCAAAGCAAGTTTGTTATGGTAGCGTTGAGGCATTTAACCGTGCCTTTACTAAACACTATGGCGAAACACCTAACCAATATCGCCAACTACGTGCTTATTCAGCGTCTGATGTCACTGCGTTGTACCCAACATCTTCCAAGGAGTATCACTCTATGTACCCTGTTGAACAACAAAGCATTGAAAATATTGAGCTAATCGGAATAAATCACGTGGGTGATTATATGCAAATTGGCCAAGCTTTCGAAAAGCTCTCTTTAATGGCAACAAAAGTAGATCTTATCGACCAAAATACACGCTTTTTTGGCATTTACTTCGATGATCCAGAGTCTGTGCCACAAGCACAATTGAAATCTATGGCCTGTATTACCGTGGATAAAAGCAAACTGCCCACTCAACATGAGTTTGAACAGCTCACCATTCCTGCCGGCAACACTGTAAGTATCTTATTCAAAGGCGATTATACAGAGCTTGAAAAACCATATAATTGGCTGTACGGCCAATGGCTACCACAGAGCCAATTTGAACTGGCTGACTTTCCGCCTTTTGAAGAGTATTTAAATGACCTCAAAGATACCGCCCCACAAGATTTACTCACGCGTATCAATTTTTTAGTCGCGTGATAAGCCCTCCATGCATATAGGCCACCTGTACCTGTGACCTATATGCTCGATTAGCAATGATTTATACCCTCGGGCACCAGTATTTTTGCTATACAGTTAAAGTTAGAGCAAATAATCATTTAATTATTGATTCTTCGTTCTAATCCTTTACTCCTAATAATGATTAATAAGATAATCACGCTAAATTCATGTAAGTTACGTAAACTTATTTAATATCAGTAGCATTAGGGGAATATCATGATCGCAAGGAGTGTGCAAACCAGCTGGTTACTCATCTCTGTTTTATGGCTTTTAATTGGCTGGCATAACAATGCACTCGCACAGTCTAAAAAACGCCAAACACCGCAAGTAGCCATCGTAGGCTCAGGTCCGTTGGTGCCAAAAAGCGCGCATCAAGCAATTCCTATTAGTTATAAAAATACCGCCGAAGTTGATATTGAGATTTTACGCTTAACCAGCCCACATGACTTTTTACAAAGGCATTATTTAAATGACAGAATTTATCCCAGCTCGCTGGATAGGTTAAGTTACAGCTATGAAAGCGTCTTTGCCGACCGCTATACGCTACCAAACAATACAAAAGATAAAATTCATTCTGCAAAGTTACCCATACCAAAAAGCTTGCCATCTGGATGGTACATCGTCACGCTCAAAGCCGCAGGACAATTTGATGAGCTGCAGGCAAAACATATGCTGCTTACAGAACTTGGGATCCAAGCAAGAGTCCAGAAAAATGCTGCTCACTTTAGTGTTAACTACTTGCAAAATGGTCATAGTGTCGTTGATGCCAAAGTGAGTATTTATCGCGAACATGAACTCATTCGTCAAGGTAAAACAAATCCTCAGGGCAACATAGATTTTGCAGTCACATTAGAACAAAATGATATTGTCATTGCTGAGTTAGAGAATAAAAACAATGTCCCTCAACTCGCCATTTTACCTTTAAAAGAAGTGCCTCTGGATCTCTCCGCTTATCAATTAGGCGGCCGCTTATATCAAGAAACAGAAGCCTTTATCTACAGTAATAGAGACCTAGTCAGACCTGGGGATAGCTTACCGATAAACATCTTATTACGGGACTTTGATGGCCGTAAGACCAACATAGATAAACTTACCTTATCGGTAAAAAACTCTCGACAAGAAGAAATCATTAAAGAAACAATACAAACACAAGACGCAGGTTTTTTCAGCAAGTCACTGAAAACGGCTAATGACTGGCCAACGGGTCGCTATACCGTGGGGGTAAAACTAGACCCCAGTGCCCGAAGCCCCATCGCTGAGATGACCTTTCAGCTAGAAGAGTTTGTGCCTGAGCGTATGGACCTCAAGATAGATACAGCGCAACCATTTGTCATTGCAGGCAATAAAAACAACCTGACCTTACATGGTAAGTATTTATTTGGTAGCCCAGCCGCTGGCAATACCTTTAAAACAGATATCAGCCACCAGCCCATCAGGCACTACCCCGGTCCATATCAGGCATTTGTAGTGGGTCAAGATTTCTATTTAAGCGGTCGCTACAAATCTCTCGGCAATAAGAAATTGTCAGATCAAGGTAGCGCACAAATTAAGATTGCGACCCCCAGTGCAACACAAATTAAAAGTCCGGTGAAAACTCAAGTATTTGTTGCACTTCAAGAGGCCGGCGGCGCTGCAGTGCAACGCACCAGTACTTTTACAAGCTGGAAAAACGAGACCATCCCAGGAATTAAACCGCTCTCAAAAGACGTCCAATACCGTTCAGATGCGGGCTTTGAAATTGCTTTATTATCAGCCGATGGTCAAACACTATCCAATGGCAGTATCAAGTTAGAATTATATTACGATCAAGGTAATTACTACTGGATGTATGAAGAGGGTATCGGGTGGCAGCGCCAAAAACAAGACCGATGGCGTAAAGAGCAGCAAAATGTCGTCGATGTAAAGGCAGATATCGCGCGCGTTGAATTACCTGTCAACTGGGGAAATTACCGACTTGAAGCCACCGACTTAAAGGCTGGAAACAAAACGCATTATGAGTTCTATGCGGGCTGGTATCGCGGATATGGCCAATACGCAGTAAAGCCTGAGCATTTACAACTTACGCTAGATAAAGAGGCCTACCAAGCAGGTCAGCAAGCCAAGCTCACATTAACGACACCCATCGATGGCGAGTTGATGGTCACTCTGGAGTCTGATCGTGTACTTTGGTCACACAAAGTTGCTGTGAAAAAAGGACAAAGTCACATTGAGATCCCACTCGAACACACGTTAGCTCGCCATGATCTCTATGTGACTGCAACCGTATTTGGCCAACAGCAAAATGCCCCAAAACGCTATTTAGGCGTAATACCATTACCACTTGATAGAAGTAACCGCCAGGTCAAACTGGCAGTAAACTTGCCAAACCATGTAGAGCCATTACAAACAGTAGAGATCCCCGTCACAGCAACAGGGCTAAATGATGACAGCACCACTTGGGTCACGGTTTCCATGGTGGACAAAGGGGTCGTCAACCTCAGTCGCTACAAGCCAAACAATCCTTTCAACTATTTTTTTGCTCAGCGTCGTTACAGTGGAGATATTGTAGACTTATACTCTCGCCAATACGATCCGCGTCCAAACCCATTTGCCCAGTCCCGCTTTGGTAGTGACAGTATTGAGAACAACACTAATCGCAATGATGACTTAGTTGAAAGCAAAACCATTCAATTAATGTCAATGCCAGTCCAAATGCAAGATGGCAAAGCCGTCGTAAAGCTTGCATTACCCGACTATAATGGAGAAGCACAGCTTATTGTCACGGCGTTCAATGATAACCAAGTGGGCCAGCTGGTACATGACCAAATTATTCGTATGCCACTGGTTACTGAGCTTGCCGTACCTCGATTTTTAATCCCAGGTGACAATTCGTCTGTTACACTTGATGTACACAATTTAAGTGGTAATACACAAACACTGGATATTCGCCTCAGTGCAAATAACCATATCGCACTCACAGGACAAACTGAGCACTCGGTGACCCTAGATCACGCGGCACACTGGAGCTACACAATACCGCTTCAAACTACCGAACATACCCGTGAAGGTAGCACAATATTAACTTTGCACGCAAAGGGAGAAAATGTCGACGTAGAGCGCAGTTGGCGAGTACCGGTCAAACATATTGAGCCGTGGGTTACTCAAGCCAAAAATAGCCAACTAAGTCCACAACAGTCCATCTTATTTGATGAAAGCAGCTGGGATGGCTTAAAACGAGTGAAAGGCAAAGAAGGCAAATTACTCATTAGCCACACGCCTATTCTTAATATTGACCAATTTGCCACAGGACTACATGCTTACCCGTACGGATGTGCCGAGCAAACAACCAGTAAAGCTTGGCCCTTCATCTTACAAAACCCAAAACTAGAACAATTTCAGCAGCGTGCTTTGAAAAATGAGGCCAAGCTCACTTCTAACAAAGCGTATATCAGTACCGCTATCAGTCGCTTGAAGACCATGCAAAAGACATCTGGTGGTTTTGGCACCTGGGGCAGTTACAGTAAAGAGTCACCTTGGCTTACGGTATACATTACTGACTTCCTCACTAAAGCCGACGATAAGTACCCAGGGTTGGTGCCAACAGATATGCTACAGGAGGCACAATATCGCGTATTACGTTATGCTAGAGGTGATTTTGTCAACGCATTAACATATAGCTCAGAATCTGCCGTTGCAGCGACAAGCTACGCCGCTTATGTGTCAAGTCAATTAGGTAAGGTCAGCTACAGCGATTTAGAGGCGCTTCAAATCACCTCTTATCCATCGCAGCTGAGCTTGGTACAATTTGCAGCAGCACTTGCCAAAACAGGCGCGATCGCACAGGCTTCAGCCTTGCTCAACCAATTTGATACACAATCTCGAGTGAGCGCTTATATCTATGATTACGGCAGCCAGGTGCGAGACAAAGCTATGACGGTTATCGCCTTGAACGAAATGGCCAAGTTGCAAGGCTTAAAAAGCAAAGCGCAACGCCTCGCCAATGCTCTAGCTGAAGACCTTCCTTCGCTTGCCATTAATAAGCAATGGTTAAGTACACAAGAGCAAGCTGCATTACTGCGCTCGGCAGTGGCACTGGATAAGCAAAACCAACAACCTCTTACAGTAATGATTGATGGTAAAGAAATCACATCTCAAGGGCGTTTAGAGTATCCATTGCTTCCTGACTTGGCGCTTGTGAATCCTTCTGATGCCACTTTATATGTACAGCAGCTGCACACCGGCTATCTAGCCGTTAATCCGGTTGTGAGCAATCAAATTGACCCATTTAATACCATCAAAATAAAGCACTTATTAAGACGTTGGTACACTCTTTCAGGCCAACCACTCGATCAACAAGTATCACTCAAAGTTGGAGATCGTGTTTTGGTGGTACTCAATGTCGAAACAAAAGAGCGCATTCATGATGCAATGATTGTTGATAAGATCCCAGCCGGCTTTGTACTTGAAAACCCGGAGTTACTGCAGGATTTAGATATCAAGCAGTTGCTTCCTGAAGGGGTTGTATTAAGTCATGTCGAACACCAAGAATATCGTAACGATAGATATGTGGCTGTGACCGACCTTAAACCTCGTGATTATAGCCATCGCTACAACAGTGACAATTCAAGGCAACAATTTGCATATTTACTGCGTGCCGAAGTACCCGGCACCTATGCCAACCCGCCAAGCTTTATTGAGTCTATGTATCGGCCACAAAAACATGTGCTCTATAAACAATTCCCATCTAAAATCACTATCGAAAGGTAGCTTTGAGCGCCCATTACAGGGCGCTTACCACTGTGACTATGCCAAATGACGCTTAAAAAAATCCTATTTATCGCTTTATCAACATTGTTATTCATCGTGATGACCGCGATCGTTTGGCACACAAGCAACCCGTTACCCCCCATTTATCCAGATGGCCCAGCTACACTGATTAAGGCCAGTGACAACCGTACTTTACGATCATTTGGTGATAAACAGGGTGTTCATCGCTATCATGCCACCCTCGCAGAAGTAAGCCCTTTCTATTTACAAGCCTTGTTACATTACGAAGACCGATGGTTTTACCACCACTACGGGGTGAACCCTTTTTCTTTGCTGCGCGCGGCTGGACAATGGATAAAACATGGTCGTGTGATTTCTGGAGGCTCAACCATCACCATGCAAGTAGCCCGTCTTATCGACCCTCATGCTAGAACTATTTCTGGCAAACTGCACCAAATCGCCAGAGCAGTTCAATTAGAGTGGTATTTTAGTAAAGAGGAAATACTCACCTTTTACCTAAACCTTGCGCCATTTGGCGGTAATATCGAAGGCATTGCAGCAGCCTCAAACCGATATTTTGGCAAAGCACCTCTACAACTCACTAAAAACGAAGCCGCATTGCTGGTTGTTCTGCCGCAAAAACCCTCGCGCTATCGCCCAGACCGCTTCCCTACTAAGGCAGAAGCTATGCGCAATAAAGTTTTAAAGCGCCTTTATCAAGGCACTTTACTCGATTCGGAACAATATCGCCTACTCATCAAAGAGCGCGTTAACCTTCACGCAGATAAGCAACCACTCCTAGCCCCTTTGCTTGCACGTTACCTCAAACAACGCTATCCGCACAAACACAAGCTCCGCACCACGATAGATTATTCATTACAAAAGCGTCTGTCGATATTACTACACCAAACCAGTCAACGCTTGCCACATAAAGCCTCGGCCGCCCTGGTGATTTTACATAACCCCAGTGCACAGATCCGCGCTTACCAAGGATCAGTTAATTTTCGCGATGCAAGTCGATTTGCCCACGTCGATATGGTGCGCGCAACACGTTCTCCAGGCTCAACCTTAAAGCCTTTTATTTACGCTCAAGCATTGGATTTAGGCCTAATCCACAGTAAAAGTTTGCTCAGCGATATCCCCGCAGACTTTGATGGCTATAAACCGCAAAACTTAAATGGTGCCTTCAGTGGACCTGTCAGTGCGCAGCATGCACTGCAAAAATCGCTTAATGTGCCTACGATTCAACTGCTCAATCGCATTACGCCACTTCGATTTGAGCAGAATTTGGAGCGGGCAGGTATTCACCTTTCTCATCAACAAGCCAATCTATCTGTAGGTCTAGGGGGAACAGGTACCCAATTACTTACACTTGCAAAACTGTATCGTTCGCTAGCAAGTGAGGGTCATATCGCCCCCTTGAACGTGCTCAAAGATGTACCAAACAAATCAACGTCAGTACAGATTTTAAGCCCACAAAGTAGTTGGATAACCTTTAAAATGCTCAGTGCACAAAGTGCCCCAGATCGCGTCGTACCCTCTGTGCGTCGTCAAATTGCATGGAAAACAGGCACAAGTTATGGCTATCGAGATTTCTGGGCTGTGGGTGTGAGCCATGATTATACCGTCGCAGTCTGGGTAGGCCGCCCAGATGCAAGCCCGATGCTTGGTTACCTTGGCGCAACTCAAGCCGCCCCTCTGATGTTCGATGCTTTTGATTTGCTGCCACCAGACCAGCGACTTTTAACGCAACCTACCTCAGTAACAAACACTCTCATTTGCTGGCCAAGTGGATTAGCGCTGGAGCACATACCAAATAATCGATGCGAATCTCAGCACCATGCGCTTACTATCAACCATATGACACCACCTAGTATGGATATTTATGGCGACTTTACGACAAACATGAGCTGGCCAGAAAAGCTCGCCCATTGGCTTAAAAACAAGCACATTAATAATAGCGCGGCCGCATTACACAATTCATCTCAACCTGCTCCTAATTACTCCATTGCCATCACCTCTTTGAGGAATGGTCAACACTACTATCGCTCTCAACTTAGTACCCTGACTTTAACGTCTACACACCCAGCGCAGGTAAGCTGGTTTGTTAACCATGAGCCCATTACCGAGCCACAAATCAAACTGAGTCAATATTTAGGCGAAACCACAGTGTCCGCCTGTATTGACGCGCAATGCGATAAACAGACTATCTATATACACCCCTGAGATGGCCTCGGGGATTACTATTTACCCAAAACAAGCACAAATCTATCTCCCTTAGTTTAGAAAAGTAAGGTGAGTCTGCTACACTCAGCTCATGACTGTTGTCTTTATGTCACAAAGTATGACAGCCTAAACTAACAGATTGAAAAAGGTGAACTAAATCGTGTCAACAGATCCTTGGAATGTATTAGCACTGGCGCCAACTTCAGATAAACAGTTAATTGAAGCCGCGTATCAGCAAAAACTCGAAGATTTAAAAACTGAACCAGAAGAAACGCGTTCTGAACAAGAACAAGCGATCAATGCTGCATACCAATCAATTTTAAGCAGTCTTGTAGAACCTTTTTCTCCAGACGCTAATAGCCTAGCTGATCCGCTATTCAATGAGTTTAGCGACGAGCTAAGCGATTTATTAACCAATGCACACCGACATACTCAAATTTCAGCATGGCAGTTGCTCGTTGATCACCCTGCTTGTGAAAATGTTACACTGAGAAACGATCTCGCTGCGTTGGTATTTGATAAAGTGTTAACCCACCAAAAAACATGTCAGATTGAAAAAGAGATGGTTTCTAGCGAAGTACTGATTTTTCTAACCGAGCAACTAGAATGGGCTACCCGCGATGATTTAAAAGCACGATATGGAGAAGGCTTTTACTATCGGATGACGCAGCAAGAAATTCCACAACAAGAAATCGTGCCTGAACCGATTGCAGACACTGGCAACCTTGCCAATATTTTTATTGGTCTCACTATTATTTGTGCCATTGGTTTACTGATGATATCGGTCTAGCAACGAGACATACCGGATTTAGCCAGTCAAGTCAGGCTGGCTAAAGTCTCTCTTCGGAGCAAGTGCCTGATGGTCTCTTGGCTAATGTTCACAATGCCTATAACTCAGTCAGCTTTACAAAGTTAAAGCGAAGTCAGACCAGTAATGGTGAGCGAAGCAAGGTACCTAAACGCCTCTTTACCAAATACAGCTTCACACGACACTGATACACATAACAAACTCCCACCGTCTCAATAGCCACTCATACTGCTAGGCGTCTAGTATAGTGTTGGTATAAACTATGCCCAACCGATCAGACATTAACGGATCAGCGCCGAATTAACAGGCCTGAAATCGAGGAAAAAACATGAGCATAACTCGTAAACATACTAACCAGCGTATGAGCCGCATTGTAATACACAATGATACTATTTATCTGTGCGGGCAAGTGTGTAAAGACGCAACACAAGGTATTAAAGAGCAAACACAAACCATGCTCGACAAAGTAGATGCCTTACTTGAAGAAGCAAACAGTGACAAAAAACACATATTAAGTGCAACAGTCTACATCAGTGACATGCAATATTTCGCACAGATGAACGAAGTGTGGGATGCATGGGTGCCTGAAGGGCATGCACCGGCGAGAGCCTGTGTGCAAGCGGCTATGGCAAGACCTGAGTTACTGGTTGAAGTTTCCGTTGTCGCAGCGGTTAAAAAAGACTAATACAAGATTAAATAGCCGATTTTCATCGGCTATTATAAATCATATTACCACATCGGAACTGACCAATAGATCTTGTAATACCTTGTCAACCCGGGCCATAGCAAACTCAAATGCTTCTCTAGTAGTAGGCCCACCAAGTGTAAATCGAATGCCATTTATATCGCAAATTTCATGGGGAGATGCAAACACATCTAGTGTGCGCACTTCAACTGACTGCGCTTTAAACTGGCCTGCTACATAGTGCATATTTAAATTATCTGGCAGGTGCCAACATATATTCAAACCAAAAAAAGCCGCTTCAAAACCATACTGTCTAAGCACCTTATCAAAACACTCCTGTCGGTAACGGAGCTCCTCTTCTAACTTACACTGATTATACTGATACTCTTTGCTTTGCAATGCACGCATCATCAATTCAAAGTTCATCATCGATACCGACCAGCACTGAGCATGAACGGTGTTGATCACTTGCTGCTGCCATAATAAGGGGGTCAACATATAGCCAGCGCGTAGCCCACCGCTAAAGTACTTAGAAAAACTAGCCAAATAAAAAACTCGATCAGGGGCTTTTTGCCACAAAGGCAAACGCCAATTTTCAGGCAAACAGTAATTCACATCGTCTTCAAGAATAAAAAAGTGATACTTGCGGCTCAATGCCAATAGAGCTTGCAGTGTTTCTTCGCTGTAGCGCACATTAGTTGGGTTTTGACAATTCGGCGTAATATAAATTGCTTTGACTGGTTGGCTTTGGCAAATAGACTCAAGTTGTACCAAATCGATGCCTTGTTCATTTAACGCCACGCCTTTAGTACATAATCGTAAGTTGTTACACGCTTTAAAAAAACCTGGATAAGTCAGGGTTTCATGTATCACTAAATCTCCCGGTTCACACAAAGTAGATAAGCAACTATAGATCCCCTGCTGAGCGCCTTGAGTAAAAATAACATCGTGCTGTTCACACGCAAACCCACGCTGCAACAACCAGTCTCGGAAAAACCGCTGATGTCTTGGCAGACCATTGAGCTTATAGGTCATTAACTCAGCAAGTTCCGTATGGCTTTGTGATAGGTCCTGCATCGCTTTTGCAATAATACTGTCTTGTCCCATCAAAGGTTGCACACTGGCTGCCAAATCACTGACCTGTAGCTCATGGAGCAAACTATTATCTTTAGACACATAAGTACCAGCGCCTAATTTTGCTCTAACATAGCCTCTTAGCTCAAGCAGAACATAAGCTCTGGTCACCGTACCATGCGTTATTTGCAAAGCATCCGCCAATGTCCTCTGTGCTGGAAGACGCTGATCAAATGTCAATTGTTTGTTGTCTATTGACTGCTCAATCAACTCTGCTAATGCCATGTATTTTGGTTTGGTTGCGGCCAGTCGCAAAAAGAGTTCCCCATCGGGTTCCCAAATTGTATTCATAACAATAAATAAATTGATGCCCATTTGTACTTATGACAATAATTAAACACGAAACAAATAGCAAGAATTGTATTGATACAATTAAGGAGTTAACTTTGCCATTGGTCGAACTATTTACCCTATTTCCTGCATTGGTATTATTCAGCTTTGCTGCTTCTATCACGCCAGGACCAAATAATATTTTACTCACCTACTCGGGCTCTCAGTTTGGTATAAAAAAAACCCTCCCACATATTGTTGGGATCCGAGCTGGCATGACCATTATTCATATCGCTATGTTGATGGGCTTGGGACACCTTGTATTGGCAAATCCTCAATTACATTTAACGTTTAAACTGTTAGCTACTGGTTACATCGTTTACTTGGCCTATAAAGTTGCATTTAATCACAAGGGCCCCAGTAAGCTGCAGCAACAGAACCAGCCACTTTCCTTTATGCAAGGCGCTTTATTTCAACTGATAAACCCCAAAACAATGGCGACTCTTCTCTCCTTAACCACCGCATTAACTCTACCTGGCGATTACTATTGGCACTCAGCCATACTTGGTGTTCTGGTCTTTAACGTGGTTGCTTTAGGCAGTGGTTTAAGTTGGACTTACTTTGGTAAAATGCTCAGTAAAAAACTGCAAAATCAAAAGCATATGCGTAGGTTTAACTATGTCATGGCCAGCTTATTGCTCGCTTGTTTGCCACTTATTCATATCAATACTTTATAGGAGTTTAGAGTATGCAGCTTGTCAATCGGCTTACACAATCACAGTTTAACGAGGCTTACCAGTTTTTGTCACAGAGAAGCTATTGGAGCAAAGGGATTTCACGAGAAAAATTGTATGTCGCATTTGAAAACTCACTGTGTTTTGCTCTCGTGCACAATAAGCAACTCATTGCATTTGCACGTGTCGTCACAGACTACGCTACATTCGCCAATTTACTGGATGTATTTGTATTAGAGCCATATAGAGGAGTTGGACATGGCAAGCAGCTCATTGATGCAGTAGTCACACATCCTCAGCTACAAGGGTTGAGACGGTTTACACTGGCAACACATGACGCACATACTCTGTATCGCCAATTTGGCTTTGACGATGTTAAAGCGCCTCAGTATTTAATGGAGCGTTACATACATTTGGCACCCACATCGCAGCCACAACCCCAGCAATAATCAACAGTGCAAGCATGTATAAAAAGGTGCGAAGCCTCGCACCTAACTCAACGTCATTTGACCATCATTAGGGTTATTTCCCAGTATGGGTCTCTGGCTTACATGGAAAATAGCAACCCGTGATTACAGCACCACCAGCCACTTTGCCAGTCTGATGCTGACTCACTACTTTATGAGATAAATTTGCCAACTTTTTTGTTTTAAGATTAAGTTTCATCATTATTTCCTTATTTAATTTAATGCTTATACCATCAGAATGGTACGCATAAGATATCCATTAAAAATGGGAAAGCAAGGAATAAATAACCCTAAAAAACATTAAATTAGGAATAAAATAATAATAATTAAGCAGATAGATGCAATATGATAAACAGTCTACAAAACTGTTTTTAATCGCCAATCTAGCAGGTATCTATATCACAGAGCTCATTCTGCAACTTAGATTCATAGCCACTACTTTAGTCTTATCAATAATCGTGATTCACCTAAACTTGATTTCGATCACATGATCACCATTCGACCACATGCTTGGTCAGACTATCTCATAATGCTTGTGTATCACAGGATTCACTTTTAATGTTAGGAAAATCAAAAATAATAGATTCTACTTATGAAACCAATCACAACTCTTGCCCTAAGTGGTGTATTGCTTGCGCTTGCTTCAACAGACAGTTTAGCTAGCACGGCAACATTTAAATCTGATGACATCTTTGCGCTTGAATACGCAGCCAGCACACAGATAAGCCCCGACGGTAAAAAAATTGTTTATGAACGCAGTAGCTATGACATTATGCACGACGTGCCAAAACGTACGTTATGGTTATACGATATCGCTAAAAAAAGTCACTACCCGCTTTTTGCCGATCAACATAACTACGGCCAACCGCGCTGGTCACCAGATAGCAGTAAAATTGCCTTTACCAGTAACAGCAGCGGGTCTCGCCAACTACACGTATATTGGGTAGAGCAAGATAAACAAGCGGTGCTAACGCAACTGCCAAAAGCCATTGGTCATATCACTTGGTCACCAGATGGAGAGCAAATTGCATTTACAATGAATGTGCCGCAAGGTAAATCTAAGTTTGCAAAATCAGTCAAATTACCAAGTAAACCAAAAGGCGCAGAATGGTCAGAGCCGGTTAAAATCTTTGAAAAAGCCAGATACCAAGCTGATGGACGCGGCTACTTAGAACCAGCGTTTAGACATGTTTTTGTATTACCAGCAAATGGTGGTACCCCCAGACAATTAACCAAAGGTGATTTCCAGCACCGTGGTCCATTGGCTTGGAGTCCAAATAACCAACACATTGTTTTCTCATCTGATCAACACCCTGAGTGGGAATACCGTACAACAGAGACCGATTTATATCAGGTCAACGTTACAAATCAAACTCTAAAGCAACTGACAGACCTCCCTGGTGCGGAATATAGTCCAACCTTCTCTGTCAAAGGCGACAAACTGGCATTCATTAGCCGCGGCAATGCGCCTGTACCATACATCAATAACCAATTGACCTTAATGTCAATCAAAGACAGCAAGCTTAAAATCTTAACTGATGAGCTGGACCGCTCTGTTGCAGATTATCAATGGGCTGGTAAAGGTGACTTTGTTATTCAATATGATGATCAAGGTAAACGAGTCTTAGCGGCGGTTTCTACTCGTGGTAAAGTAAAACCATTAGTTGATGATGTCTCTGGTACAACTCTTGGACGCCCTTATGTCAGTGGCAATTTTACGATGGCAAATAACGGCACACTCGCTTATACCCAAGGCAACAGCAAAGCACCTGCTGATGTTGCCTATTGGCGTAAAGGTAAAACAACCACGCTGACACAGTTAAATCAAGACCTTTTAGCACATAGGACACTGGGTGACGTACACGAACTAAACTACAAATCATCGTTTGATGGCGAGCAAATCCAAGGCTGGTATATTACGCCCCCTAATTTTGATAAGTCCAAAAAGTACCCACTATTAGTAGAGATCCATGGCGGACCACATTTAGCGTACGGCCCGCACTTTAGTGCTGAATTACAACGTTATGCCGCTGAAGGGTATGTTGTAGTTTACGTCAACTACCGAGGCTCAACCAGCTATGGTGAACGCTTTGCACTACTATTAGATGGGAAATACAGCTCCAAAGAAGACTTTGCAGATCACAACTCTGCTGTTGACGCCCTAATTGCAAAAGGCTTTATCGATGAGAACAATCTATTTATCGCCGGCGGCTCTGCTGGCGGTATTGCGACAGCTTATGCAGTAGGTTTAACAGATCGATTCAATGCAGCTGCCATCACCAAACCAGTTATTAACTGGATCAGTAAAGTGCTAACAGCAGATAGCTACCTTGGACAAATCCGTAATCAATTCCCGGGATTGCCATGGGAAAACCTAGCTCACTATTGGCAGCGCTCACCATTATCGCTGGTAGGCAATGTCACCACGCCATCGCTGATCATGACAGGCGAGTTGGACAGACGTACGCCAATGTCTGAGTCCGAACAATTTTACCAAGCATTGAAACTACGTAAAGTTGATACCGTATTGATACGCGTCCCTGGCGCACCACATGGTATCGCAGGACGCCCCTCCCGTATGATTTCAAAAATTGAGCATACACTGGCCTGGTTCGAGCTATATAAAAAGTAGTCCATCACCATAAAATTAAATTGCCGAGTTATCTCGGCAATTTGCTTATGTCAGATATACAAAATAGATTCAACAAAAAGGATGAGTTGCCGATATAAAAATTTAAGGCACGTAAACACTGATAAGGAATCATCATGTTATCGAAAATCCTCCAGCATACACATATCACGCAACCACAAAGACAAAAAGAAACAGAAGCCGCACCATATGGCGCTCGCCATAAAATAACAACTCCCCTGCCTGATAACATCCTCAAACCGACGCCCAAACCTCCCTCTGTATTTAGAGAAAATGACGAAGACAAAGAAGAAAAGCCCCCGATTATTACTAAAGAACTAGACGAGGAGGCCGCGGGATACAAAAGACGTAATCCTGTCTTTAAAGAACAATATGAAAACTTAGAAAAAGTCGTCGAGTTGATACAAGAAAAAATACGTAACTTGCAAAAAGAAATCAATGAGCTCAAAAAGCCGCCACTGCAACGCACCTTAACATTCCATGGGGTTTCCACCGAAGCACCTAGCGAGCGAGCTGAAAACGAGCAATTATCAGAACACATTGGCAGTAAGGCCTATAAAAATACCAAAGAAGAGGAACAGATAGAGATACTTGAACAGCAGATGCAAAAGCTCAAAGGACAAGAAGCAGAGATCCGCACAGAGATGATCAACCTGATACTAGAAGAGCGTAAGAAATCTAAATGATACGGCTGAACGCCACATTATTGCAGTGCACGGGCAACTGAAATACGTGGACAGCACTTTCAACTCTGTCCACAAGCCCCCCATTTAAATCCCGCCTTTACTTCCAGAGCCGCTACAGTTACGGCTATTACCTAACGCATACTGTTGACGAATTTCTGAAGGGGTAAGTACCCTATGATGTAATGCGATTTCACCGATCGCGCCTTTAAATAGTCCCGTTTTAAAAGAAGACCGACTGCCAATTCTCAGTGGCATTTCATTACTCAATGAGCCTTGACGCCCAGTAGGGTCGAAAGCACTATTAAGCTGTCCATTAAGATAAAAACGTATCCCTTTCGTGCGATCTCTATCTATGCTGACAGCAACATGATGCCACTGACCATCAGAGACAAATGCTTTAGAGTCATAAAACGTGCAAGAAGAATCCGGCTCTTGACAATACCAGCTCCCATCACCATCTGCTAACTGCAGTGCTAAAAACCCATCATCTATATAGAACGCGTAACCTTGCACATCAGATACTTGGTCTTCATAACGCTTATCGACAATGATATGCTGACCCATTGAAGATGTTTTAACCCAGGTCATGAGTGAAAAGTCTCCCGTACCGATATCCAGCTCAGAGTTAAACGCCTCTACATAATCATCAAAACCATCAAGGCAAAATGCTAGATCTGATTTTTTATTGGCCAACGTAATGCTATCACCAGCATGAACAGCAAGTTGATATTGCTCACTTTTGAGTACTTTTGGTGCTGATGAATACAGCCAACTTGCCCACACTGCAACACCTAACATAAGCAGTAAAATTGTGATTACAAGTGGCCAAATTTTCAGCGTTTTATCAACATAATCAAGCTTAACCGGTTGCGCTAATAGATAACCTTTACCTCGGATATTTTTAATGTGTTCTTGCTCATCCAAAGCTAAAAAGGCTTTCCTAAGAATACTTATGCGCTGCTTTACATTTTCATTGCCAGTCACAACACCTTGCCACACTTTATTTTGAAGTTGCTCTGCTGCCAAAGGGTTATGTTGATGCTCTACTAAAGTTAGAAGTAATGAAAATGAGAGTTCAGAAAGTGGTTGACTCAAATCATCCTTGCGTAAAGTTTTAGTGTTTAAATCTGCATAAACAGCCCCCACCCAGAAACCTTTACATTTTTCTAAACTTAACTTTCTTTCATCCATAAAAAATTTATCCATATATATCAAAAGGTAATACTTACCGAAATTCGGTAAAAGTAATTTTACTCTTTATTTACTCTATTTTTCTAGTGTTTTTTGTGTGTTGTCACCAATATAAACGCAAATTCTTATTCACTTTGATTCAACAATAAATTCAAACATTTGATAATGGAGTGTCCAATGCCGAATACTAAAAAAGCCAAAAGCATATCTGTGTTGTTAATTAATATACTCATAGCTGCCCCCAGTTTTGCAACAGTCTCCATTCAGAAAAACCAAATTGACGAGACCTCGAACCTACAATGCGATCATTACATTAGTAGTAAACAACACTTGATAGATGGTCAAAGTATGTCACTCAATGCGGGTGACACCCTATGCCTAGCACCAGGAGAGCGTGGCCCACTAAGAGTGAGAAATGTGCAAGGATCCGCATCAGCGCCTATCATCATTCGTAACCAAAGCGCAGTGGTGACATTCACGCCTTACGAATACAGTATCGCAATTGAAAACAGTCAATGGCTTAGGATCACATCAAATACAGTTGAGGGAGAGTCAGAATACGGCTTAAGACTTGGTGGCACACTTGGAATTGGTGGGTTAAGTGAGCAAATCGAAATTGATCATATCGAAATTTATCGTGCTAGGTTTGCAGGTATGCTCATAAAAACAGATCCGACTTGCGATAGTCGCACTTGGGCAGAAAACTTCACTATGACTGGTCTTCGTATTCACAACAACTACATCCATGACACAGAGAGTGGCGAAGGCATGTATATTGGCTATACAGGTAAATCGCGTAACCTTGTCTGTGATAACACGTTGACTACAGTCTACCCCCACAAGATCCAAGGCGTGCATATTTTTGACAATAAACTAGAGAATATTGCCGCTGACGGTATACAGCTTAATTCAGTGCAAAATAATGCATATATCACCAACAATACAATTTATCGCACAGGTGTTAGCCCTTTTGATCCGCACTGGCAAAATACTGGTATTCAAGTCGGCGGCGACAACGTAGAGATTAAAAATAACTTAATTTATCGCAGTGGTGGCAATGGCATGATGATTGATGGTGATGGCATTAAAGTGCTAAGTAACCATATCATTTACGCTGGAGAAAATGGCATATTTGCCCGTAACGCAGCTCAGCAAGATAGCAGTATAAGCAATGGTTTAGCGCATGCATACAAGGGGAATTTGATTGTCCATCCAGGTAGCTACGCACTTAAACTATATGCAATCAACACCCTCTCGGAACACCTTATTATTGAAAATAGTATTGAAAATGATGGTTCACTAGATAGTGCTGGGCGGCCAAAAACTTTTTCTTATTTAAACAATGCCGTATTGCGGCACGAATTAAACAATCATCATTACGTAACTCAATCAGCATATATAGAGGCGAACTAAGCAGCCTATATTGTAATCGTCTCGCTGAGCGTGCCGCTTGTCATCTTTGCCCAACATACCTGACTGGCACGCTCGGCACTTTTGCAATAAAAGGGGAAAATTGAAATAAGTTTCGCTGAGCGTGCTACTTGTCATCCTTGCCAACATACCTGACTGGCACGCTCGGCACTTTTACAATAAAGGGCAAAATTGCAATGAGTTTCGCTGAGCGTGCCGCTTGTCATCCTTGCCAACATACCTGACTGGCACGCTCGGCGCTTTTACAATAAAGGGGAAAATTGCAATGAGTTTTGCGGAGCGTGCCGCTTGTCATCCTTGCCAGCATAGCTGACTGGCACGCTCGGCACTTTTGCAATAAAAGTGAAAAACTTAAATGGAGCTTGCTGAGCGTGCATAAAGTCATTCATCCCAACATACCTGACGAGCACGCTCAGCACTTTTAATCACGATCAGCTAGAAGCGCTATCTTCCTTTAAATCAGGCCTGCTCAGAAACCTCAAGATCTGGCTTAATTTGCGCCAATAACTCCTTGGCAGCATCAAAGTCATAATCGTCAATTAATGTCGCTAACCGTTTGAACTTATCCACAAACAGTGTACCGTCGTAGATAGGTAGCAACTCACTCACCAAATCAATCGCATCGGTATCATAGTCTTCTAATAACATAGTCAATTGCTTCAACTTATCCGCAACTTGCTGCTCCGTGAGGCGCGTACAACTTTTAGCGTCTAAACCACCTTCATCTCCCTCGTGACTTAGCACTTGTTGTATAGCAAAAATTAATGGTTCTAATTTTTCATGGACCTGATTTAATGCTGCCTTATATTCACCTTTATTAGCACATATTTGCTCTAACTCTCCCGCTACATTCTGCACCTCAGTTGCGCCTATGTTGCCAGCAGTACCTTTAAGCGTATGCGCACAACGCATAGGCGCATCCGGATCAGCATGTTGCTGCTCAAGTGCTTCATCAAAGTGTGCATGAAAGTGCTGCTGACGATCAACGAACCTTCTTAATAATCGCTTAAATAACGCAACATCTCCTTGTGATATCGATTGTGCTATACCCGTATCAATGCCTTCAATATCGGGGTAACTCGACTCTGATTTTATAGTAAGTGGTTGCTGTATATCATTTTTAATCACATTCGAAACTGAAATCCACTTCCGGAGTGTTGCGAACATTTTGTCAATATTCAGAGGTTTACTAATAATATCATTCATCCCACATGCCAGTGCTGCCTCCTGATTATCCATCATAACGCTGGCTGTCATCGCAATTACAGGTAAGGATTCAAATTGAGCTTGCTCTCGGATCTTACGAGTCGCAGTATACCCATCCATCACCGGCATTTGGCAATCCATCAATACACCGTCAAACTGACTTTGAGCTAACATTTCCAGTGCTTTCTGACCATGTTCGGCCACCTCAACAACGATTCCCTTGCTGGTCAATAATGTTACTGCAAGCTCTTGGTTTAGATCATTGTCTTCGACCAATAATAGGCGTGCGCCAGACAACTGTTGTTGCTCATGCTCATCTTGCTCGTTACGATGCTCAACCTGCTGACTACTTAGACCCAATGCGCACTGTAAAGCAGAATACACATCGTCTGCCAAAAATGGTTTCAATACATAGCTGCTGCGTTCAAACTCACGCAAGTAGACATCAACATTTTGCATTTCATACAACGGCATTAATATACAAGGCATATGGGGGTCTAGATGACGTATCTGCTGTAAATAAGACCTCGATTGCTCAAGCCGCATATCTATAAAAACGACATCTTTATCCACTAACATGCCGGCAAGATCTGCAATGTCAGAAGATGCGAAAGCCTGTGCTTCAATGTCAAAACGCGACAGGCAAGAAGATAAATAACGGCTTGAGCTGAAGTTGTCATCAATGATCAATGCGTGCTTTAGCTCAAGCTTTTCAAGTGCTTCAGGTTCATATAGAGCATCATCAAGCACTAACGTGAAACTAAATGTGCTTCCTACCCCCTGTGCGCTTTGGCAATGGATCTCACCATGCATCAGTTCAACCAACTTTTTACATATAGCCAGTCCAAGACCTGTTCCACCATATTTCCGTGTTGTTGAAGTATCCGCTTGCGAAAATGAGTTAAATAGTTTTGCTTGCTGCTCTTGTGACATACCGATACCAGAGTCAATCACAGCAAACTTTAATGTCAGCTCTCCAGCTACTTGCTGCTCAACCCGCACATCCACCAATACCTCACCGCCTTGCTCGGTAAATTTCACGGCATTGCTGCCAAGATTAAGCAAAATTTGAGATAAACGAAGCGGGTCACCAATTAATTTACTGGGCACTGCTGGGTCAATATGTGCACATAGCTCCAGCTCTTTTTCTTTTGCTTTAACTGCAATTAAATCCAAAGCACTGCGCAGCGTGTCTTCGATGCAAAATTCAACTTGTTCAATATCTAGCTTGCCTGCTTCAATTTTAGAAAAGTCTAATATGTCGTTAATAATACCTAGCAATGATTCTGCACTGCGATGAATTTTCTCAACATAGTTACGCTGCTTAAAATTTAAGTCGGTTTCTAACGCGAGGTAACTCATACCAATAATGGCATTCATTGGTGTACGGATTTCATGCGACATATTAGACAAGAAGTCTGACTTTGCTTGCGTAGCGCTCTCTGCACGCTCTTTTGCTTGCTTTAAAGCTGCCTCTAATCCTTTGGAATCGGATATATCCATATGTATACCAAACATTTCCTTGCGCCGACTATCTTGATTCACAAACACACTTTGCCCCATGCTTAAAATCCATTTCCACTGTCCATCTGCCGTTTTCATACGCAGCTCACAACGGTATGTCTCTGCTTGCTTTGAAAGATGAGCCTGAAGTGCATTTTCGACTATGGCGAGATCATCAGGATGGATAAGCTCACGCCAGCGATTAATGGTTTCGCCATAACGCAGCTCAAGCTCACCTTCTTGGTAACCGAGCATAGTTGACCAAATCCCATTAGTGACAAGTAGGTCACTTTGGCAGTCCCACTCCCAAGTACCGGCATTTGCTCCTTGCATCGCTAAATCAAGCCTTTGCTCAGCCTCTTTCAATTCACTATAAGACAGTGAATTCGCCAGTGCGACTGCAATATGGTTAGCGACCGAGCGTAACACATTTAAATGAACTTCCTTATAGGCACGGGGCTTATTTGATTGTACGGTAAACACACCGATAACTTTGCCATCCACAATCAAAGGCGCACAAAAGACAGACTTAGTTTGTTCACCATAAAGATTATTACAGGCTTTAAGCCCAACCTTGTGCCAGTGGTCATCCGTAGCCGCATAAAACTCTTGTCCACTTGAGACACAATATACATCGGCGCTACTCACCACCTTGGTGTGACTCTCCAAGGCTTCATATAACTCACCTTGCTGCATCGCATAGATATAATCGATGTAGTTCTTTTCAGGATAAAACACCCCTACAGCAAAAAATTCGCAATGTAATATATCACTGAGGTGAGCGTAGATGGTTTCACTGATAACATGCATGTCATATGTTGCAGCAACCTCTTTACCAACTTCTCCTAACACCACAATATCGCGTGTCCTACGTGCAATTTTACGCTCTAATTCGATGCTATTTTCTCGTAATTGCCTTACTCTCAGCCAAAACCCCAATAGTAAAATAACCACAACGAGCATCGGCATTAAGACACGAAACCACATAGTTTGATACCACGCTGGGACACTGATCACCTTAAGCTCAATCCCTACCTGATTCCAAACACCATGATTATTACTACCCTGAACACGAAAACGATATTCACCCGGTGGTAATTCCCGATAATTAACAATGTGCTCTGGGGTAATTGCGCTCCACTTATCGTGATAGCCCACCAGCCAAGTGCGATAGCGGTTATCATCTGTTGCTTGATAATCTAACGCAGCAAAATGAATGGATAAGTTTTTATCTCGATGACCTAGACGGATCTCACCATTGTTTATCTCTATCGGTTGACCATCAACAAAAGCGCGAGTGAATGCGACAGGTGGGGCACTGGTGTTTACTTTAACGTCCTTGGGGTTAAACCCTGTGATGCCATCAATGCTACCAAATAAAACTTGCTCGTCATTAACAGTAAAAGAACGCGCTAAAAAATGATGATTAATTAACCCATCGTTCGTAGTAAATTGATGAAAAATACCGTAGGTGGGGTCAAATTTAAACACGCCACTGGCACTAGCAAACCACAAAAAGCCATCTCTATCTTGCGCAATAGACTTAACAGCGAAATTCACTTGTGAAGCGGTATTTTCGTACTGTTTAAATTGTTGGGTTGTGATATCAAATCGGGTGATCCCCAGATTAGTTGCTAACCAAATATGCTCACCTTGCTGCATCACATGTGTCACATAATTACCATTTGGGCCTACTTGCTCTCCATGCGCTGTATACTGCACAAAACGTGACGTGGTTTGATCAAGTCTAAACACCCCCTCCCCATCGGTGCCAGCCCAAATCATCCCTTCACTATCATGAAAAGTAAACTCCAAGTCCTGTTCATTTAGAAAGTGCTCCACTTGATTATTTTCAACGTCAAGCCGCGTCAGCCCGCTTCTCCCTGACAGTACAACCCAAATGTGGCCTTGCTCATCAAAACTAATGTGCTCCACTGAACGTCGTGCATCCTCCAACCAAGGTAAAGGCACCAAGCTCAAAGATTTAGCGTCCTCATCCACACGATACAAACCAAAACTGGTTGCCGCAAACAGCCCCCCGGTGTGATCTCGAGCCATGCTATGAACACGCAATCGATAATTGCCTTGCAGTGTTTGTGCATCTGCAAATGGGGTAAACTTTGATTTACCATCAAAATGCACCAAACCACGTCCGGTGCCCAACCAAACACCTCCTTGCTTGGCATCTTCAATCGTGAGGACTTGATTAAACAATCCTGAAAGCAATTGGTCATTTAAGAAGTTTTGCCAAGAAATAAAAGCAGGAGGATTAGGGAAGACTTTTTGCACGCCTGAATATCGCGTTGCAGCCCAAAGCAGCCCACTGTCATCTATTAATATTTGTCGCACATCACGGTTTTGTAGCAATGTGAGCTCACCGTTTTCAATAACAGGAATAAATTGATTTTCGCGAGGAGAAAAGCGATACACACCTGCAAAGGTTGCTAATAAAATATCCTCATTAAAATGATGTAAGCGCGTCACACTGGGTAGAGTGCCTGACGTCAAGTTATATATGCGGTACTCTGCGGTTTCTGGATTAAACAATCCAAAGCTGGTGCGCGTTGCCACCCATACTCTGCCAAGATCGTCTACTGAGACCTGACGTACCTCTGCATGGTCCAATGATTGTGGCGCGACACCATAGCCTTGAAATTGACCTGTATTTCTGTCCAATCGATACAAACCGTTGGATGTGCCAACCCATATATCCCCTTTACTTCCTTCACTAATACTCCAAACCCGATCACTGCCTAAGCTATAGGGGTTATCAGGTTGCGGTACAAAGCGCTCAAAGCTTTGTAAATCCTCTTTTAGACGATTCAGACCGCCGCCATTGGTCCCAATCCATAAGGTCCCATCACGACTTTCAAACAGTGTTTGTACTTTATTTGCACCGAGAGAAGATGGATCATTTTCGTCATATTTAAAGTGCACAAAATGTTGTTCTTCTCTGACAAATAAGTTTAAACCACCACCCCAAGTACCGGCCCAAAGTCGCCCTTGCTTGTCAAAAAGCAAAGTCCCGACGCTATTGGCAGATAAAGAATTTGAATCATTCGGGTCATGATTAAAACTGACAAATTGATAGCCATCGTAACGCTTAACCCCATCAGCACTACCAAACCACATAAACCCTTGAGGGTCTTTTGATACTGCGTATATTTGCGGATTGGCTAACCCATTGTAGGCTGAAATAGCCTCCACTTTGACCTCATCAGTGCCCATGGCACGCTCGGCATAAACACAAAAACTAAGTAAAACAAAAAACAGCCGCCAAAGGCGCATATCTGACTCCTTGAATCATCTCAATGACAAACCAACACTTGTGGCTTCCCCACGCTCAATTAGCATAGTGTGTACTTTCAAAAATGGGTAAGTGTATGCATAATTATTAGACACTTTTCGATAACATGTGCAAAATAAGAAGAGTTAATTTTTGTCTACCAATCACTCAGTTATGTAGTCGCGTGTCAAGGACAGTCAATTAGCCTGTAAATTTCATTAAGCAAATTTGGCGCGGAGAACTCTATGGCTTGGAGTGACAACCATCAATCAATAACCGTATTAATTGTAGAACCTCATGAAACTATCCGATCTATGATAGCCAGCACGGCGAAAAAGCTCGCGCCCGAGGTGACTGTAGTGCAAAGCTCAAACGGGGTAGATGCTAGAGAAAAGCTCAATTACAATGACATACAATTGATCATTTCTGAGTGGAAATTACCTAAGTTAGACGGTATTGCACTACTACAGTATGTACGCAGCAACCCTCGAACAGCTCAGATCCCTTTTGTGATGACCTCTGCCACCATAGATCAAGGCAATGTAATGCAAGCCATTCAAAGTGGTGTATCCGAGTACATTGTCAAACCTTTCTCTAGCCAAATCTTATTATCTCGCTTACAACGAGCACTGAGTAAACCTGTACGACCAATGAAGGCCGCAAGTGCAGAGCAATCAGAACAAAAAGAACATGTCACACAAGTATTAGTCGTCGATGATGTTGCCGATAACATTAAAGTGATCAGCGATATTTTGCGCAAGGACTATAAAGTTAAAGCTGCGCTTAATGGCAAAAAGGCACTGCAAATTTGCGCCATGGAACCACAGCCTGATTTAGTACTACTGGATATTATGATGCCAGATATGGATGGTATTGAAGTCTGCAAGCGCCTTAAAGCCGATCCTAACACCCAACATATTACCGTGATATTTTTATCCGCATTAGAACAAACTGAACATATTGTCAAAGGCCTTGAACTTGGAGCCGTAGACTACATTACCAAGCCAGCCAACCCGTCTATTGTCCGCTCACGGGTGAAAGCACACTGTCGCGCCATTGACTCCAATCGTCTTATGCGTGCGCAAATTGATACCATGATGGAAAATGCCAAACTCAGAGATCAATTTGATAACGTAAACCAGCAAGAAGTTGTCGCGCCTATAAAAGAAATACAAACCGCCAGCAATTCACTCTCAAACCACTTAAACGATCCACAAAAAGCGCAGCAATATTTAGATTTTATCCAGCAAAATTGTCAGCAGTTGCAATTGCATTTGGATAATATGCAAGCGCTACAAAAAATTGAGCGCAATGAATATGAGTTTAAGCCCACAACGCATGTCATACACAACGTATTAGATAAGGTACTATTAGGGTTAAGCCATATCATTTCCAATCTGCAAATCAATATTGCCAACTCTGTGCCCGAAAACTTAAAGATCAGTGGAGAGCAACAACTATTGTTCGCGTTATTTACTCATTTAATACAAAACGCCTTGGAGGCGTCTAAAACCAATAAAACCGTCAAGATCAGTGCCCAAACTGAAAGCCAATTTCATATTATCGAAGTACACAATTCAGATCCCATTCCCCTGCCAATACGACATCAATTTTTAGACAAATTTGTCTCCCATGGCAAAGGAGAGCGTTCGGGCCTTGGCACCTATACTGCCAAGATACTCACAGAGCAGCAAAAAGGCTATATTGAATATCGCAGTGATGAGCAATCTGGCACATCCGTTTATGTCAGTTTGCCCATCGCCTAACGCGCTATTGAGTCAAGGGTAATGATACTGGCTGAGTGATATCAACGCTTGGCTTTAACCAGGGTATTTGGATATAGCTCGGGTAATTTTCATCGTGCAAGACGCTAATATTAGCGACAGTGGCGTGTGCCATTGTTTGATATGACACGGGTAATCCACTGTTAAAATGCTTTTGATGATGCCACTTTGAGGAGCGTACAATAAACCTCAATTTACAACCTTTTTCGATTTCTCTTGCCATCCAATCAAAATCGTCCAACCTGAGTTCAAAAGGGGTATTAATGGGTGTAGAAATAGGTATAGATAAGTTGTCTCGATATTTCACTCGCCGATATGCTTGGCTTAGCAGGCGCATTTCATCGCCTTTGCAAACTTCAAACACATCCAAGTAGATATCCGTATCGACAGTACTTATCTCAATCCAAATTGAGGCTTTGATTTGGCCAATTAATATTTGCGATTGTGTAAGGTAGGGCGTATCAAAAGCCACGTAACTGCCACTTTCCTGAGGAATGTCAACCGTCCCTGTCATATCTAGTCTTAATGGTAACCTCACCGCTATTTTGGGGTTATAAACATAACGACTTTTAACCTGCTGAGCTGTATGTTTATTCGGTTTTTTTACCCGCATATTGTGCAACGAAATTCGTTCTACTTTTGAACCTGAGCGCAACGAGTTTTGTCCAAACCAACGTCCTGTCTTTTGCACATACTGGATCACAGGAGAGTGCAAATAGTTCGGCTTTCGCTCACCTTTCAATGTCCAATTAAACCAGTCTAAATACAGCGTGGGCATATCAACCAGTGAGTGCGCCGAGAATTGCGCTTCATGCACCTGACTTTTAGGTTTTCTGGTGCCACTGTGATCCCAAGGCCCCATCACTAAATAATGGTCCGCAAATACGGTGGTATCTCCCCACTGTTGATGATGTTTGTAATACTTTAATGTGCCTCGTTGATCACCATCATAATGACCAGTAATAGACAATATCGGGGTGGATATGGCTGAATAATCCATGCGGTTTGGGACCATCTTTTGCCAATACATATCGTAATTTGGATGGGCTAACCAAGTTTGGTAAACCTCAGATAGGTGATTTTTTTGCTTGTCTAAGTCTTTAAATGCTGTGCCGTTATTTTTTTGCTTTACATAAGCATTATCCCACCCATCTCCCGAGCCATAATGCTTAGTGTCAGTCTTAGATAACACAAAGTCCAACCAAGAAATCGTATAATCTGAGAAGATATTATTGCGCATGGGAAAATCATATCCAGGGTATACAGAAGCAATGGCAATCATTGAGTGTAATGAAGGTGGTCGATATTTCTGTATCGCCCACTGAGCAAACCCTCGATATGAGCCACCTAAGGTGCCGACTTTACCATTGCTGAGAGGGTGATTAGCCAAATATTCAATCACATCATAGCCATCTTTCCCTTCATCAACAAACGGTGTAAACAGCCCCTCAGAACCGCCTACTCCTCGACTATCTACGGAAACAAATATATAACCATGCG
Organism: Pseudoalteromonas luteoviolacea; assembly: GCF_001750165.1. Lineage (NCBI taxonomy): Bacteria > Pseudomonadati > Pseudomonadota > Gammaproteobacteria > Alteromonadales > Pseudoalteromonadaceae > Pseudoalteromonas > Pseudoalteromonas luteoviolacea. The sequence continues at coordinate 733,048 of NZ_CP015411.1, read as the reverse complement.
CACTAAAATACTCCCCTCTTTGTGTCGCTTCCTCTCGTCCATAAGGTGTAAATTGCACAATCACTGGGTATTTTTCATCATGACTTTGGTCCTGTTCAGGTACATACACAGTTGCCGCCAACTTAGTCGTATCTCGAAGTGGTATGGATATCTCTTGCACAGCAAACGCTTCAGAATAAAGCCCCATAAGAAAAATCAGTAATATTGCAATATGCATAATCAGTCCCTAAATAAACACCAATTTAATACGGTATAACATAACTAAAAAACCTCAGCAAATATAAACGATTTATCAGACAGATAGCGCATACCTCAAGCAAACATCAGTGCCATACATAATGCATACGTATTCAAAAGATAATCCGACAAATCATGCTAGGTTTATCCAGATAGGATAAAAAACATGCTAAATTCACTTGTGCAAGGATCTGCTTAAATGAACACACTCGTTAAGTTACTGAAAGCAACACCATATACTCTCGTACGATATGCCCTCTGGAGAGCGCTGCTTAGTGGCGTACTGATTAGCTCAACCTCATCAGTGTGCTTTGCCACCAATGATGTGATGCTACAAGGCTTTTATTGGGATGTCCCAGTGGATGAAGAGAATAAAAATGGAATTTGGTGGGACCACTTAAAGCAGCAAGCGCCAAGTTTATCTCAAGCGGGGTTCTCAAGTATCTGGATACCGCCTCCTTCGAAAGGAAACTGGGGTATTATCGATATGGGCTATGGCGTATACGACCACTATGACCTTGGTCGTTATTTACAAAAAGGCAGTATCGAAACGCGCTTTGGCAGCCAGAGTGAACTAACAAGCATGATCCACTCACTTCAAAGCCATAATATCGAAGTCTATGCCGATGTTGTCCTCAATCATATATATAGCAATGAACACGACAGTGAAGTCAACCCAGCAGTAAAGGCATATGCAATGGGCAAAGCACATCAACACCTTCATGTTGCCTACCCCAGTAATGAAATTAGCTGGCAGCTCAAAAATGTAGAAGGGCGTATATTTATCAAGGTCCAAGGCTATGGCTCAACCATGCCTTGGCATCAACACATCAATAGTAGAGGGTATGCGCTGAGTATCACAGACGATAAACATGCCATCACGCCAGATACCATCCACGTAGAACAGGAACCTAATGACGGTAATTACTCTGCAATACGCTCCGGTAGTAATGCTTTTCCTAGCATAAATACTACACTGCGAGGGCAAATTATTGATCAAGTAGATGTAGATGAGTATTGGTTAGAAGTACCGAAAAAAACAACTCTCTACATTAAGCTTGTCGCAAAGCAAGGTGACCCAAGTAGTGCGACAACCTGGGTGAACGCGCCGCAAAATAACGGCTTTGTGCCTATCGAAGTGTGGCAACAGCGCGCGCCTGATCAGGTGAGTACCAACATTACCGATACACATTTATTTGCCTTTACCAATACGCGGATCGTCCCTCCCCAACGAATACCTGACGGTAACTACCCAAGCAGCGATGATGGCTGGCGATATAACGACTTTCACCCTGTCGATGGAAATGATTGGCTGGGAGATCTGGGGAACGATGAAGTGATCACCAATACCAAGTTTTTTGGTAATGATACCAACACCTTTTCGCCCAGAGTCCAAGAGAAATTAATTGAGTGGGGGAAATGGCTTGAAACAGAGCACCATTTTGATGGTTTTAGACTCGACTTTGTACGCGGCTTTCAACCAGAGTTCGCAGCTAAGTGGGTCAATAATCTGCCGAAAAATAATGGTAAACAACCATTTGTCGTCGCTGAGTATTGGGGTGGAGACAGTAGTATAAAATCGTGGATAGACACAGTTCAAAGTGCTGGAGCTGACATTGATGCTTTTGATTTTCCGTTAAAATCAGTACTTACACAAATGAGCAATCAAGATCAAAGCTTTGATATGCGCTCGCTCAATAACGCAGGGTTGGTGCGAAATGGACACGGTCATCAGCTCCCCGGAACTTCAGTGGTTACTTTTGTTGAAAACCATGATACCGGCAAAGAACATGATAAATGGGTGAATAAAGACCACAAACTATCTTACGCCTATATTTTAAGCCATGAAGGGAAGCCAACTATCTTTTACTCTCACTATTTTGGGGTTAAACAGCATGACTACCATAAGCCAAACATCACGACTCAGGCTCCCGCGAGTTTACATCAAGATATCAAGCAACTGATGTTTGCTCGAAATACTTATATGGATGGCGGGTTAGTCGTCCTTTCTCAACAAGGTGCACCTTATGGAGACATACAACATGTTTATGTGGCCAGACGATTTGGTAAACACCACAAGCAAGGTGCCATTCTCGTCTTAAACAACCACAACACAGAGCGAAAAGGAGTATGGGTGAGCACCCAAGCAAATGGGTTTAGTGATTTGGCAGGGCAAACACTCGTTAATGCCTTTGATACCAGTGACAAAGTCACCATTTATGAGGACGGCAGAGGATATTTCACAGCCCCTAGCCGAGGTTATACCGTTTATGTGCCACAACGGGATTTTCAACCCTTCACACATACCTCCTCTGCCACCATGCATTAAATCGCCGCTAGCCCATACGCTGGGCTAGTTTAGTCTCAATGGCTTGCAAGCAGACCCGAATACTCAATGGTACTTGTCTGTCAAATGTGTGTAACGCAAATACCGGATTGGGGACTAGGCTGTATCCTGGAAAAACCTCACATATTTGAGTCGCGTATTCTGGCAACTTAAATTCTGGTATTAACCCCACCCCCGCCCCCTGAGCTATCATGGCCAAGCACGTATCAAAGGTATTTACTTTGCAACTGGCGAGGGTAGAAAACACCTTTTCGTGTCCTTCATCAGACATAAGAACATGCTCTATATGCCGTGATTGCCACACATTGGCAATGTATCTCAATTTTTCAGGAGATTGGCTTGCGAGCAGTGCCGGCGCTGCACAGAGTACATCTTTAAACTCACCAATACAGCGCTGCTTCGCATCGCTATTCGCTGAACGGCCCACGCGAATTGCCAAGTCAATACTGTGTGCCTGTAAGTCTAATTGCTGATCATCTGCGATCAGTTCTAATTCAAGCTCAGGATACTCTGCAATGACAGCGGCCAATGCGGGTGCAATTAATGTTGTCATTAACACATTCGGTGCTGTGATCTTAACTTTGCCTTTTGGCACCTCATTAAATTGTGTTGCTTCCAACCAAGCGAGCTGAGCTGTTTGGTTGATTAGCTTGCATTGCGCATAAAAAGCTTGCCCAGCGACAGTTAAGCTTTGCTTTCTTGTCGTTCGCCGTAGCAGCATCACGCCAAGATCTTGTTCAAGCGTTTTTAAATGTTGACTCAATACTGATTTAGACAACCCTAACGTATCTGCGGCAGCGGTGATAGAGCCACTTTCCACAATCTGTGCAAACAAAGACATATGGCGCAACTTACTCATTTATTGTTTACCTCAGTTAAACAATGTGTTCTTTTTACCTTGTTTTTCTAATCTAATTAAAGCGCTAAGCTAAAACAAGTTTAATTTAGTGGAGCATTCAAATGAGCATCAACACAGCACAACTAGATCTATGTAAAGCCGGCATTGCGGCATGGCAACACGCATTTAATCGTCAAGATGCACAGGCCTGTGCGCAGCAATATACTGAGCAAGCCACAATGAAAGCCTTGCCCTTTGGCGAGTTTACAGGTCGTGATCAAATTGCCGAATTTTGGCAAGACATTATGAACCAGGGTTTTAATGATGTTGATTACACTGAGGTTGATTGGCAATCAAGCCCTGACGGCGGCTACATTTTAACGTCAAATTGGACCATGAATAAAGCCTATGGTGTTGTGCATAAAGAGCACTGGATCATCGAACAAGACGGACAAGCACGCCTCATTTATGACGAGTTTGAAGTGCTAGGTGAGAAATAACGCGTTAGCTACAGCCAAACGCTGTTCGGCTGTAGCTGTCATTTACTGGTGATTTTTTACCGTGACGTAAGCCTGAGTGCCCCATAAAGGCACTGTCGACAAACTGTGCTTAAAGCTGCCCGATGTTTCTTTGGTACTATAAGACAAATACATAAGCGTCTGGCTTTTGGCATCATAAATACGACGCACCTTCATGCTTTTTAAAAAATACTCTTAGACTTCTTAAATACCACTTCACCAGATTTAGATTTATCGATATTGGCTATCATGACTGGTGTGATCTCACCTGTTTGACGGCATGAGATTGAGCTATCACTCGGATCAGATAAGCTCAAATCGGCTTCAACACTTGCAACATGGCATGTCACCCCAGTCACCACAGGGTCAATCATGGAATCTAATTTAATATCTTTCAATGTAAACAAGCCCAATGAAACATCACCGACCTCACTGTCTGAGCAACCTGTGAGCAATAATCCCATTGCTAATACCATGTATTTCTTCATTGCCTTTCCTTTTTTGATAAGTCACCAACAAGCTGACTCTATGATTACATCTTACCTCAACCATCTCAACCTTGACTAAACGCCATGTAGTTTTTCATTAAATGCGTATTTTCAATAAACTTTGTTGCTATTACAGGAAAATTCGATACCATCCTCAGCCGCAATAATTCTCATTTAAAATTTACTAGAGATCAGAAGTATATGAAACAATGTGCTGCAGTTTTGACCTCCTTAATCGTCCTAAGCGGTTGCGAATCGACCCCCCCAGAGGCCGACCCAGGTTCAGTTCGCTTAGATAGTCCAGAAGTACACAGTCAACCCTTCAATGTAAAATTGGCCATAGGCTCAGATAAGGGCCGCTCGATACCAATTGATGATTCCCCACTTGGTTCAAATGAAGCGGGTCATTATGCCAGTGCAGAGATGTCTTTAGGAGGCGGATTTTCTGCCAAGTATCAGGTAGGAAAAGCAGTCAAAGGGTCTATTAAATATCAGTTATCAGGACAAAATGCAGAAACCGCACAAGCTGGTAATATCTCTCACGCCATTACACTTGGATACTTAACTGATCATGAGTCTGGTAGAGAAAAAGGTAAGAACGATGACTCCCCTTCAAGAGATTGGGAACTTGACCATGACCTTATTGATGTTGCATGGATAACAGGTTATCGCTTATCAGAAGATTTCCTTGTGTATGGCAGCGTATTTTACCAATTTGGTGAAATCGATGGCGCTTACTATAGTACATACATTGAGGGCTGCGGCGAATCGCGTGCTCCAGAATGTGTCCAAAGTCGCTTTTCAGATGATGGCTCTGCATATGGCCTCAGTTTAAGCGTTGAATATGCAATTACAAAGCACTTTCTCTATTCACTAGAAGTATCACATAGCCGCACTAATTGGTTCAACCGCAACGAAAATGATACGCTCGTTAACGGTAATATTACCTACCAATTTTAAGTCGCAATACTCTCAACACTCTGTGCTTTATCAAACTGTAACTCACATAACCTTTGATAAAGTACGGAGCTTTCAAGCAAATCCTGATGTGTGCCCATATCAACAATTCGGCCTTTATCCATTACCACTATCACGTCAGCATGGGTCACGGTTGCCAATCGATGCGCAATGATCAAGGTAGTTCTATTTTGCATCAGTTCATTGAGTGCAGCTTGGACATGAAATTCGCTCTGCGCATCCAACGCGCTGGTTGCTTCATCCAACAATAGCACTTCTGGGTCTTTCAAAATAGCACGCGCAATAGCGATACGTTGCTTCTGACCGCCTGATAACCTCACACCTTGCTCACCTAAAAAACTGCCATAACCATCAGGTAATTGCTCAATAAAGTCATGAGCATGCGCACGCTTTGCCGCTTCTATCACTAGCTCATCCGAGGCATCTGGATTGCCATAGCGGATATTATGCCAAACGTCAGAGCTAAATAAGACAGGATGCTGTGGCACCATCCCCATCGAATCACGCAATGCATTGAGTGACACGTGAGTGAGCACTTCATTATTGAATTTTATATCCCCTTGTTGAGGATCATAAAAGCGTTGAAGTAGTTCAAATAAAGTCGTTTTCCCTGCGCCTGATGGCCCAACCAAAGCAACTATTTTCCCCTTCGAAATAGATAAATTTATATCTTTAAGCGCTGGTGTGTCTGGTCTTGATGGATAATAAAAATCTACATTGTTAAAGGCAATACTCACCTCGCCTGTGTGCTCCATCTCAACAGGCTCATCAACATCTTTTATGGCACTGTCAATTTTTAACAATTCAAGCAAACGGCTGGCTGCGCCAGCTGCACGTTGTAATTCGCCATATACTTCCGCAATGGTAGCCACTGACATGGCAACCATAATGGCATAAAAGATAAAGGCCCCTAACTCTCCGCCAGTCATACGCCCTTCTAACACATCCATACCACCGACCCATAACATCACACTGATGGCCCCAAAGGTCAGGAATATAACCGCCGCAATTAAAAAAGAACGCTGTTTAATACTTTGTCTGGCCACGTTAAACGCTTTTTCAACCTCACTGCCAAACGCCTGTTTCTCTTTATCCTCATGAGTGTAACTTTGCACCACCTTAATGTGCTGAATGATCTCACCAGCATACGTACTAATATCGGCGATGGCACTTTGGTTATTTTCAGACAACCTACGCACTCGTTTGCCAAAGATCATGATGGGTATCAAGGTCAATGGTACACAAGCCACGACCAGCAAAGTTAACTTTAAATTAGTGACAAGCAACATGATCAAACCACCCAATAGCACTAATGCACTGCGCAGTGCCATCGAAAAAGAAGAGCCCACAATCGATTGCAGTAAAGTCGTATCCGTGGTCAAACGAGACATCATCTCACCGCTGCGATTCTCTTCGAAGTAACTGGGATGAAGATGTACTATTTGATTAAATACGGCTTTGCGAATATCCGCGCTGACACGCTCCCCGAGCCAACTCATCAAATAGAATCGGCAAAATGTACCAACTGCAACCATAGAGATCAAAATCACCAAGCCAGAAATGGCTTGCGTCAATTGCGCTTTGGAACCCGCGATAAAGCCGCTATCAATAACAAATTTCACACCTTGGCCAATGGATAGGTTCAGCCCTGCGGTAATTAACAAAACCAATAATGCCAACATCGCAACCCATTTATAAGGTTTAATAAACGCCACAATGGGCAATAAACTGGCGATGGCCTTTTGCTGCTTCTCTGGGGTTTTATTGCTCAAATTACTTCCTTTAACTCGCTTTTGAATAAGGTAAATATCTATGTCTAGTCAGTGTGCCATATTCACGACATGATTAAAAAGAACACCACGACTTTATGACTAAGCAAATTGCTACAAAAAGTAACAACGTAAAACAGACACTGTAAGGTGACTAAAAATAAAGCTTAAACTCTCGCCAATTTATATATAGAATAAGTTATAACAAAAGAGCATATGAGCTCACGGTGATCAATGTCACACAACAGGAGTCGATAAGTATGAAAAACTGGGTAAAACAAAGTATTGCAAAAATAGAAGCCGATCAGAATCGTTCTGCTGATACACATTTGTTTAAGTTTCAATTACCGCAGTTTGATGATATTTATTTATACCTTAAAGACGAAAGCACTCACCCGACTGGCAGCTTAAAACATCGCCTTGCACGTTCATTATTTTTATATGCTCTGTGTAATGGCAAAATCAAAGAAGACACGACCGTCATTGAAGCCTCATCAGGTAGCACAGCAGTCTCTGAAGCCTATTTTGCACACATGATTGGCGTGCCATTTATTGCCGTGATGCCAGCATCAACAGCGCAAAGTAAAATAGATCAAATCCAATTCTATGGTGGGCAATGTCATTTTGTAGAATGTGCAACGCAGATGCACGACACAGCCGCCGCGCTTGCAAAACAACGCAATGGCTATTTTATGGATCAATTCATGTATGCCGAACGGGCGACGGACTGGCGTGGTAATAACAACATTGCTGAAAGTATTTTTAACCAAATGAAGTGTGAGCCCTACCCTGTACCCAGCCTGGTCGTCATGGGGGCTGGTACAGGCGGTACTTCCGCAACTCTTGGCCGCTACATTCTCTATAAAGGCTATGATACTGAGCTCATGGTAGTTGACCCCGAATTTTCCGCCTTTTATGAAGGCTATAAAACACGCAACGAATCATTTTGCACTGGCCGTTCTAGCCGCATCGAAGGGATCGGCCGACCCAAAGTTGAGAAGTCTTTTCAGCCTGATGTTATTGATCATATGATGCAGGTGCCTGATGCTGCTAGTATCGCAGCCATGTTATGGCTAGAAAAATTTACTGGCCGTAAAGCAGGCCCATCAACGGGGACGAATTTATGGGGCGCTCTGACAAGTGCTGAACGCATGAAACATAAAAACAAAGGCGGGGCTATTGTCACTTTAATTTGCGACAGTGGCGAGCGTTATTTAGATACCTATTATAACCCAGAATGGGTAAAAAATAACATCGGTGATATCACGCCTTATCAGCGACAACTCGAAGCTTGGTTCAAGGCTTAAACGCCTTTAAAAAGTAGTAAACCCGCCAAATTCGACCTTGTTACGAGCAAGTATAACTTTAGTCCCAAACACCGGGCGATGTATCACCTTGAATGGCAGCATCGCCTTTGCGAAACGCCCGATTTTTCCCCTGCTGCTTTTTATCCAAATAGTCTCGAGTTAAGCTAATTATCGTTGGGGTGAGTAACACAATGGCGTATAAATTTACTAGTGTCATTAAACCCAAAGACATGTCCGCTAAATTCCATGCCTGTTGCAAACTAGCATTTGCTCCCCACATCACCATTACCAAATAAATACCGGTATAGCTTAACCTACCCATGGTATTGTCGAGTTTAAAAAAATGAAGATTACTTTCAGCATACGCATAATTGGCAACCACTGAGGTAAATGCAAATAACGTGATGGCCAAAGCTATAAAATCATCACCAAATTCACCAAAATGCATCGCCATAGCCTGCTGAGTCACGCTGATCCCTGCAAGCTCTCCACTCGCTCCAACCCCAGCAAGTAACACGATCACAGCTGTACAGCTACATAACACAATAGTATCTACAAATACCCCCAGCATTTGGATATAGCCTTGTACAACTGGGTGATTCGGTGTAGGGGAAGCGCCTGCAGCTGCATGTGGTACACTACCTGCACCCGCTTCATTTGAATACATCCCTCGCTGAATGCCGCTTTTTATTGCCGCACCTAAAGCACCTGCCGACGCTTCTGTTAATCCAAATGCAGACAACACAATGTCGGTAATAAGCTCTGGTAATTGAGTAAAGTTAATAGCACTAATGACGATGGCTGTAAGTATAAAAGCAGCGCCCATCCAAGGCACTATTAATTCAGCAAAACGTGCAATCCGTTTTAGCCCACCAAGCACTATAACACCCGCAACAATCGCAATGGCACACCCACTAAGGTAGGGCGGAATAGCATATGTGTTGTTCAGAGCCTCCGCTATGGTGTTCGCCTGCATCGCACTGAAGCTAGCCCCGTAGCCCAAAAACAAGCATAGTGAAAACAATACCGCCAACCATGTTTTACCTAAACCAGCTCGAATGTAATAGGCAGGACCGCCGCGAAACTCTTTGCGATTATCTCTCACCTTGTAAAGCTGTCCCAACACACTTTCTGCGAACCCTGTCGCCATACCTAGTAGTGCAATGACCCACATCCAAAATACGGCACCACTTCCGCCCAGAGAGATAGCCATGGCAACACCGGCTAAATTTCCGGTGCCTACGCGGGCACTTAAGCCTGTACATAGTGCCTGAAATGAGCTGATCCCATTTGAATCAGTACTGGTGCTGTGTCTTGCAAGGGCGAACATATGTTTAAAACCCACCAGTTGAATAGCACCGAGCTTAACTGTGAACCAAGCACCCGAAAACAGTAAAATATAAACGAGGAGCTGACCTTTCCCCCATAATAATTGGTTTATAAACGCGATGACCTGCTCGAACATAGATTTCCCTGAGTGGTGATGCATCGTGCCCCCACTAAGATACCCAGGTGAACACAATTGACTAAGATTTACTTGTTGTTAACATAACAGTGGTGAAAAAAATATACAAACGGATAAAGTGGTATGGCAACATATTCATTCCACAATTTAGCGATTCAATCATCATACTAATCCATACTATTGAGACCATCATGTTAAATAGAGTGATCCAATTATTCCCTCTGTGGGCCCTGTTACTCAGTGCCGTTGCTTACTACAACCCTGAACTTTTTACGCCGTACAAGTCTGCAATCATTCCTGTCTTAACCGTTATCATGCTCAGTATGGGGCTAACACTCACCTGGTCGGACTTTAATAAAGTCATGCAAACACCCAAAGCCATTGCCTTAGGCGTATTACTGCAATATTTAGTGATGCCCTTCGTTGCCCTGACCATTGTGTATATATTCAATTTAGATAATGATCTGAGTCTCGGGATAATTTTGGTAGGTTGTGTCGCTGGAGGGACTGCCAGTAATGTTATGTGTTTTTTAGCGAAAGGCGATGTTGCTTTATCTATCACAATGACCGCCATCAGTACATTATTAGGCGTGTTAGTCACACCGTTTTTAATCTCATTGTATGCCCAACAGCTGGTGGATATTCCTACCCAAGCCATGATCTTAAATCTGCTAAAAATCGTCCTTGCGCCTGTCATAATTGGCTTATTACTCAATAGCTTTTTACAAAAGCAAGTTGCTAAAATACAAGCCATTTTACCACTGGTGTCTATGACTGCTATCGTCTTTATCATTGCAGTCATTGTGGCACTCAATCAATCTCACATTTCATCTGTCGGTCCAGTCATATTATGCGCTGTTGTTTTACACAATGGGATTGGCTTATTAAGTGGATATTGGGCTGCGAGATGGTGTGGGTTTCAAGAAGTGGTCTGTCGGACCATTGCCTTTGAAGTTGGATTACAAAACTCAGGTCTTGCTGTGGCTTTAGCGATGAAGTTTTTCTCACCAGCCGCGGCAATGGCGGGCACCGTGTTTTCGATATGGCATAACATCAGTGGCTCTATATTGGCGAGTATGTGGAGTAAACGAGCTTTACCTGCTAAGCCATCATCATCAACAGCACAAGTACCAGATTAATTAGCCGTTTTTTCAAGCTTAAGTGCAACATGAGTCGAGACCGAAAACCCCAACGTGTGGCGGTCTTGCTTCAGCTCACAATACAATCGGTAGTCGCTGGCAGGTTCAAAGTTAAAAATCCCTTCCACACTCCCCTGGTGCTGCTTGTTTGCACACTTTGCTTGAATACGATAAACACCCGGTAAAATGTTCAAGCTATCAAACTTAGCACTTACATAAGGCAAGCGACCACTCAGCTCCTTGCCTTGCTCATTCCAAATGTATTCAATCACGGCAACATAATCATGGGCAAACTGTCGTGGACCTTGCTCTACAATGACCTTTGCTAGGTGAATGTGTTCGACCTCTTCTGGGTTATAGGTAAAAGGTGCTGATTGACAACCTACTATACCGATACACAATAATGTAAGTAAGCACTTCCTTTTCATCATATTAATCCAATCTGTTGATACAAAAATAGCCGCTTCAAAAGACTTATTTTATGGCTCGCCACACGCTTTACGCTGCCATAAAATAAGGCTCTTGGCCTTGATGTTTTGCTTTTCGGCGAAAGCTGCCTTTACCTTTTTTAGCTTTTTCAACCTTGCTTTTAAATACAGGGCTAGTGACCAATGCTTTTAAGGCATTATCTTTAATATCGCCCCGGTGGTGTTCGTGGCTGTGAGATTCTTTTTTACTCATCATTAATCCTATTTTACGTTAATAAATACAGTCGAAACACTATGATTGTGCGCGTTTTCTATCATCGTCATTTCATCATAGTCACTGCAATCAAAACGAGTATACACGCTTATAAAACAAATTAGTTCATAGGAAATTGGTATTTTTATGCCTAAACTGCACAGAGGGCTTCATTCACTACATCACTATGAAATCAATCTCGATTAGCAATCATATTTCTATCAGTTATCAGGATAAAGGGGATAAAAACAAACCTGCCATTGTCTTGATTATGGGGCTTGGCGCACAAATGACACTCTGGCCTGATGCGCTGTTTTATGGCTTGGTAGAGCAGGGGTTTAGAGTCATTCGATTCGATAACCGAGATGCAGGCCTCTCAACTCAGCTAGAACAATATGGCACACCTAATTTGTTTAAAACCTGGTTAAGCGCACGGTTACCTATGCGCACTAAAGTACCTTACACATTAGAAGAAATGGCCGAAGATACCTTGGCATTAATGAAAGCACTAAAAATAAAAAAAGCCCACCTCGTGGGGGCGTCCATGGGCGGGATGATTGCGCAGCTTATTGCCGCAAAGCAAAAGAAAAAGGTGCTCAGCCTCACGTCTATTATGTCCTCTTCTTCCTCCTTGAAATTGACCCACTCCAATCTAAAAGTCTTCTTACAACTTGCTAAAATTCGTCCAGACAAACCCAATAGAGATGCGGCAATTCGCTACAACATCCGCCTAAATCAATTAATCGGCAGCCCAGCTTACCCCCAAGATGAACACACCTTGAAAATTCAGGCGACTGATACCGTCGAGCGAGCACACAACCCCCATGGTTTTTACCGTCAATTTGCGGCAATGGCAGCAAGCGGCAGCCGCCAGAACCTCATGGCCAAGGTTAAAGCGCCCACCTTGGTGATACACGGCGAATCCGATCCCATAATTCCAAGTCAAGAAGGGGTTAAAACCGCACAGCAGATCCGTAAATCAAAACTCAAAATTGTCCCCGGCATGGGCCATAATATCCCGCCAGAATTGGCGCCAAAAATGATCAAATGGATAACAAAGCACGTTCGTAAAAGTGAACTTAAACGCGCTAAAAAGCAGGCCCAAAAAAAGCAAAAAGCCCATTGGGGTGCAGCGCCCTTATAACAATAAAAAAAGCCCATTCTGGAACGAATGAGCCTCACTGCTTGGGAGTATCTAAATTACGCGATGAAAAGTTTACTGTGCCTGAATACTAGAAAGTTTTTCCCGCTAACGTGCTAATAGCAAATAAAATGTCGTGTTCGAACAGCACTATAAGTTTTGTGCTGAACAGTATGAACCTAAGGCTTTTTTTCGTGTAATATTCTTATCAATCAACTTGTATTTTCACATTCAACAAATAGGTGGGTCATGCTTAAAGTAACGCTCGAGCAATGGCGTATGTTTAAAGCTGTCGTCGAGCATGGCGGGTTTAACCAAGCTTCGGCTCAAATTCATAAGAGCCAATCCAGCATTCATAACGCCGTGAATAAAATTGAAACCTCTCTTGGCGTCAAGCTATTTCGTGTTGAAGGCCGCAAAACACTCTTAACGCCTGCCGGTGAATTAATGCTACGCCGAGTTGACTACCTGCTGGAGGAAGCGTCAAAAGTCGAAACCGTTGCGGAGAATCTAGCAGAAGGTATTGAAACTAAACTGCGTATCGCCATCGATGAAATTTTCCCATCGCACTTACTGTATAAGGTACTTGATAAAGTTTCACAGGAATTTCCATTTCTGCGCATCGAACTTGTTGAGTCTGTACTCAATGGAGCCAATGAGCAATTACAAAGTGGGCTGGTTGATATTGCTGTGTCCGCTTTTATCCTTCAGGGCTTATTTAGTGAAGAATTGTGCCAAATTGAATTTATTGCTGTTGCCAGCCCAGAGCATTTCCTTAATCAAACGGAGCACCCTCTGACTTTAGAAGAGTTAAAATCTCATCGTCAGATTGTCGTGAGAGACTCAGCAGTATCAAAAAGTCATGATTCGGGTTGGCTACAAGCCTCACAGCGTTGGACAGTCAGCCACATGCGCACCTCCATCGATATGATAAAAAATGGCTTTGGCTTTGCGTGGCTGCCAGTGCCTTTAATTGAAAAAGAGCTACAAAATAGTGAGCTTGTGCCACTCAACCTGCAATCGGGGCAGACAAGAAAAGTACAACTTCACCTTACCTTTGTCGATGGTGATAGCCTAGGTCCTGCTGCTAGAGCGTTTTTAGGCGAATTGCGATATCAAAGCATGATGATGCCAACTGTAGAGACCTCTAGCTCACAGTAAATCACCATGCCATATCCACGTCTATACTTGAAAAGGTGTCATGACAATTAGGGACAAGTACATATGAATGAAAAAGAATTAGCCACCCAACTATACAGCGCATATTCATGGTCTGTCCTGAACGAGCCCATTGAAACATCCACTGAGCGCGCACTCGAGCAAGACTCAATACTGCTCATGCAAGTTGCCAAAGGCATACAGCCAGCCACAATTAGACTTTGGGAGTGCCCTCAATCACTTATCGTTAGTCGTAAAGAAGCCAAGTTGCCGATGTTTAATGATGCGTGTGATACGCTCGCGCAATTGAATTGGCCAGTTTCAGTTCGGCAAAGTGGTGGCACTGCCGTGCCACACGGGCCGGGCATTTTAAACTTTTCAATTATTTTTGCGCAAACTAAATCACAGCCATTAGACCTCGATGCCATTTACATCGCTTTATGCGAGCCGATCCGCAGCGCACTGCGTAGCCTTGGCTTACAAAGCGAATATGGGGAAACCCCTGGGGCTTATTGTGATGGGCGCTTTAATCTTAATATAGACTCACTGAAAGTCACAGGTACTGCGCAGCGAGTCGCTCTCTCCCCCAATAATGAACACGGTCTTTACCGTGCTGTTTTAGCACAGGCCATGATCATGATTGAAGCTGATCCCCATGACACCACCGCTATCGTGAATCAGTTTTATCAACTTGCAGGCGCTGACAACCGCTACGACCCTCATGCGTCAACCAGTGTAGATAGGCATCTAGCTGGTCACTACCCTACTGGTCAGCTTACTCAAGTTTTAAGAAAAGAGATCCTTTTGGCGCTCGAAGAGTTTAAACTACCAAAATAACTCAACAACATAGTCTGACCTTTCATCTTCACGTCTATTTCACGCTACGGCCTGCAAAGTATTACTAAAAAGGAGGCCGTTTTATGTTTCAACAGTTCCGATGTATTGCCATCACTTGCTCACTTATTGTATTCAACAAACCTGCAATGTCTGCGTCCAGCGAACATATTCATTTAGTAGAATCTGCGCTTGAGCGATTTTCTCAAACCAATAAGCAGCATTGGTCTTACACTGTTCATAGTATTGAAATTGAAGAAGGCAAAAAAACCGAAATACATGCCAAACACCAACCCAACAAAGACGCCTCCCAGCGCTGGCAGCTGCTTTTGTTTAATGGCCAAGAACCATCACAACAACAAGCCAAAGAGTTTGCACAAAGACGTGAAGATGAGGGGTTTTCAATCAGCATTAAGGAACTGGTGAAAACGCACACGCTCAGCCTTACTCAAGAAACTCCCAACAGCATCACCTTTAGCTATCCGGTTGAGCTGGCCGATCTCGGTAGTGATGCCATTGGTAAGCTAACCGGTCACATTAGAATTGATAAAAAAAGTCAGCATATTGAGCAAATCTCTGTGCGAAATACCGCTACCTTTAGCCCTGTTGCACTGGCAGATATCAGCGATTTTAACCTGACGATGCAATTTATGACGGTGAACAATGCTGTCCTTGTGCAGCGAACACAAATGGACATGCGAGGGACTTTTTCCTTCTTTATTGATATAGAAGAAACCTCCACTGTGACCTTTGACAACTACCGACATGAGCAAATCTCTAAAATTGAAAAATAAGTTTATTTCTCATAAACATAAGATTCTATTAAAACTCTATTTTCTAAAATAATAGATAAATGCTAAGACGTCACTCCTCTTTGCAACACATACTTTGTTAACTCCGTGCATCGAGTTACATGAATACGCAAACAATTGAAGTCATTGGCCAATTGCGCGCACATGAAGTAACGCCTTTCAGGGTGCATTAACCATCTGTTATGAGGATTAACAATGACAATACGCAATCGCCGTCACTTTATTCGCAATTTAACGCTAGGCTCACTGGCTGGCTTAGTTGGCACACAAGTGCATGCACGCACTGTAACGCCTAGAGAAATGGAGGGGCCTTATTACCCAATCACACCACAAAAGGATAAAGACGCTGATTTAACGCAAGTTACAGGTAAAAAAGGCAAAGCCAAAGGCACCGTCATCGAGATTTTTGGCCAAGTGTTTGATACCGATGGTAACGCACTTGAAGACGTCACTGTAGATCTGTGGCAAGCCAATAGCTACGGAAAGTATCATCACCCTCATGACAACAGCGATGCTCCTATTGACGAACACTTTCAAGCCTGGGCAATTATACAAACAAAAGCACAGGGGCACTTTCGCTTCAAAACAGTTCTCCCAGGTGCGTACCCCCTCAATGCGGCACAACAAAGAACCCCGCACGTTCACCTTAAAATTTCAAAAAGAGGCTATCATTCACTCCTGACACAAATGTACTTCCCTGAGCATCCTCTTAACCAGAGTGATGGTTTATTTAATAGCAAAACAGCAGAACAACAAGCTTTAATGACCGCGAAGAAAACCACCGTAGCTAACCAATATCGCTACGATATTGTACTGAAAAAAGTGTAATTTCATCACTAATATTATTACTGACTTGCACCGCCAACATGGTCCTTAGACGTTTTCAATAAAAATGTCATAAGGTCATGTTAGCGTTGTCCCATTATTAATGGTGCACCCTGATTTAAGCTCAGTATAAGTAGTTTGAAGTATGCAAAACGTCATAGATATTCACTGGTGGCAACTGGCCCTGTTTAGCCTCACCCTGATCATTCCTTATTGCATTAGTCTGCACTATCAGCTGGGTTTATTAAAAGAAACCCTTATTAGCATCACAAGAATGACACTCCAGCTGATTTTAATCGGTATTTATCTTGAGCTATTGTTTGAACTCAATAGTATTTGGATCAATTTGGCATGGATGTTAGTCATGGTATTAGTGGGAGCCAGTGCCATCATCAATAAGGTGCAATTTCCAAAACGCATTGTCATGTTGCCAGTTATACTCAGCCTAGTTGCTGGGCTCATTCCATTAATGGCTATCTTGATTTTTGGCATCATTCAACCAGACCCTTTTTATCACGCCCGTTATATGATCCCATTAGCGGGGATGCTACTTGGCAATAGCATCTCCAGCAATATTATTTGCTTGCAAAGCTACTACAGTGCACTGCAAGAACGCTGGCCGGAATATCAAGCAGCATTGTCGCTAGGCGCTTCGCCAAGCGATGCAACAAAGCCATTTGTGCAAGATGCACTCAACAAAGCTCTCTCCCCGATACTTGCCACGATGGCTACCACAGGACTGGTCACAATCCCTGGTATGATGACTGGACAAATACTCGGGGGCGCATCTCCTATCGTGGCAATTAAATATCAGCTTATGATAATGCTGGCCATTTTTGTCATGATGAGCATGACGATTACGGTCAGTTTATGGTTGGTTGCCAAACGCAGCATTTCTGTAGAAGGTAAGCCACAAGTGAGCCTAGCTTAAGAAAGGGCAGCAAAGCACTGCCCTAGTGTGGTGTTATTTATCTGCTTCTCGGTATTTTTCAAACCAAGCAATGATGTTACCCACTTTTTGGATTAAATTACTCGGCCTTGCAGCGATACCATGCCCCGCTTTGGGAATACGTACCATGGCAGTTTCTACATTGCGCAGCTGAAGAGCTTGATAATATTGTTCCGTTTCGCTCATCGGTGTACGGTAGTCATTTTCGCCTGTCAGTAGCATAGTCGGTGTTTTTACATTACCCACTAGCGACAATGGTGAATGCTTCCATAAATGCTCAGTGGCCTCCCACGGCATGCCTGGCATCCAGTACTTCGTATAATAATTATATGCATCTGCTGTCAGTGCAAAGCTTATCCAGTTGATCACCGGCTTTGCAACCACTGCGGCCTTGAAACGATCTGTATTGCCAACAATCCAAGCGGTCAAGACGCCACCACCTGAGCCACCTGTGACAAATAAGTTGTCTTCATCAACAAACTTTTTCGCCACCATACCATCTACAACGTCCATCAGGTCGTTATAATCTTGCGATGGGTAATTGTGATGAATTAGATTAGCAAACTCCTGCCCATACGATGTACTGCCTCGAGGGTTCGCCCAAACCACCACATAGCCTTTGGACGCCATAAGCTGCACTTCTGTACTATAATTTGGTCCATACGCTGTATGAGGCCCACCGTGGATCTCCAATATCATCGGATACTTTTTAGATGCATCAAAATTTGGCGGAAGCGCGTACCAAGCTTGAATATCGCGATCATCAACCGATGATTTCACGGTAATTGGCTCAACCTGAGCGATATCTTTATGCCCCAGTAAATCTGCATTTAAATCCGTTAACGACGTTACTTTTTGACGCTTATCAACCAACGCAAGATCTGCTGGACGCTCAGTGCTTGCAGTGGTCACAACCAAACGGCCACTTCCTGCCACTGCGAACTGACCTGATGTGTAAGGACGCCCCAGTGACTGACCACCTAACTGCGCCAGTTTTTCAGTGACTTTACCTTTTAAAGTCACGTGCCCTACATATTTTTGACCATGATCATCATAACTAAAATACAGTCCTCGCCCTTTTTTATCCCACTGATGTGAACTGATCGGACGGTCTAGGGATGCTGTTAAATTGACGGTATTTTTGCCATCTAGGTCCATCATAAAAATATCAAAGTTCTGACTCGATAAGTGCTTATTTTCATAGGCTAGATAAGCGATCTTATCTCTTTGATGATTTATTTGGGGGCCATATTCAGGCCCATCCACATCGGTGATCTGGGTGATCTGGCGATCAGCAATATCAACACGATAAATATCAGACTGACGCGGTTTATTTTGCCAATCATCATAACGATTAGCATTAAAATACAGAGACTTGCCATCTTCACTCCAAGTGATAGATGATCTATGATGAAACGCACCTTGAGTCAATTGGCGCGGTGTCCCCCCCTCTGAAGGGACAACATAAACATGATGATAACCTGGTTTGATAAAGCCGCCACCATCTCGTTTGTAGACTATTTCATCGATATAAGTGGCAACACCTGCCCACTGAGCACCTTTAGGCTTTTTAGGCATTTCTTTAAAAATACCGCTTTTACTCTGTGGTTTAAACATCGTAAATGCAATCCACTTACCATCGGGGGACCAGCTAATATTCGCCACACTCTGATGAACGTTGGTCACTCGAGCAGTTTGCCCTGATCCCAACCAACGCACATATAACTGATTATCACCTTCCACATTTGTAATGTAGGCTAATCGCTTACCATCTGGTGAATATTTTGCACTACGAAACTGGTTTATGCCGGACAACACTGGTTGATGTGTTTTCGTTTTTAGGTCTACTTCCCACAAATTTATCCGCGTACTATCAGCCATGATATCCATGGCTCTGCGCTCATAAATGACCTTATAACCATCAGGGTGAACTTCTGGTGCTGCTGCGTACTCTATATTAAACACATCTTCATATTGCCAAATATCATCGGCACCAATATCATTCGCCAACGCAGGCAAGGCAAGCATTTGAGCGCTTAGCATCGCCACTGATAGCATGTTCTTATTTTTCATGTTCAGACTCTTAATGTTGAACTCATCACTGTAACTCCATGTAGGTAATACACTTTCAAAAGCGATAAGTTTTGTTATGTTATATCAATTTAATCATCATCTCTAAGATGCCCTAAACGAAGGGGTGATTCAAAGCAACTGCGACTAATTACCATCACACTCGATGATTTGGGATACCCATACAATTTAAACGCCATTATAAGACCCCTCTTCATACTGCAATCTGTGTACCACATAAGCTTAAAGTGTGACTATAAAAAAATTGCAATTGACTGTTTATGGTGAAATTGTGACCCTAACGAAGGAGTACAAAAAACAAACAGAAGGATATAACATGAAATTAAAACTCAATAAGAAAGGCATAAAACAACTTAGCCAAAAGCAAATTAATTCAGATGTGACCAAACAAGTGGGCGGTGGCGCAATTGAGTCTAGAGATTATTGGTGCCATTCTGGACAAATGCCATGTTGGACAAATGGCCCATGTATCACAACCCCTTACAAAGGCTGTAACAGCAAAGGCTGGTGTCAAAGTAACTAATGCCCAACAGGTTCCCCAATTAAGGAATGCCGATAGCTGTTGTACGGCATTGATATTCACTTTTCTGCTTTTCACACAACAATAAAATCTACCAATCGCAACGGGTTACTTTTTCAAACCAAGGTCGGTTAAACCGTTTAGCTTTTGGCTTACTCTTTATCGGTATTGAAATATCCATACCAGCCGTTAAATGCGACGACACCAGTGCCCGAATTCTGTCATCGTCTAATTGTTCAAAAGCTTCTATTAATTGCGCTTTTTCACCTCGAGTTAAAGGCTCTCCATGCATGTGTTTAAATCGTGTGTTGAGCCATAATAGGAGTGCTTGTTTGGCAGTATTTGGAAAAGCGAGCGCCAATGTTTCGGTCGGGCTATACAACCTTTGAAAATTGACCCACTGCTGCTGGATAACAAAAACAAACAGTAAATTCACGCCGGCTGATATTTGCCCTGAACGTTTATCAATATTTTGATAACCAGCCAGTGCAGCTCTAAAGTGCAGCTCAGCTTGCCCAATATTGCCTTCTTCCAAAGCTATCATGCCTTGATTATTTTCTATGATCGCCAGTAAGTTTTTTCTATCAGCGATACGTGCAAGCTGCTTGGCTTTTGCATACAAGGCTTTGGCTTTTTCTAACTCATCAAGTTGCCTTGCAAGCAAAGCAAGGCTATTGGTAATCGTCAGTTTTTGCCTATCATTGATGGCGTGTTTATATGAACATTCAAGACTAGTTTGAGCATCATGAATGTAATGGTTTTTGCGCAGCCAGATCCCCGTCGCACTGGTAATTGAGACCAATTTATCCATAAAGTAAGGGTGTTTTTGATGATGAAAAATCACTTCAAGAGAATCAATCAGTTGCTTCATATCCCCCGTAGGGACTGACGCTCGCATAGCGGCAATATGCCACCTTAATTGCTGTACATCTGTCAGAGAATGAAGCTTAGGTATGTCATGGAGTAATTTTAATGAGCGTGATGGATCGACACGCAAGTAATCCTCCGCCTCTTTAAGCGTGTCATCGATCGACGTTGCGACTACTGAGGTTGACAGCAATCCAAGCAAAATAAATTGCGCAGCTGTACGCACGCCCCTTCTCCATTATTCTCATATTTATAAAATATAGATAGCTGGCGCACAATATTCAAAACAATCAGCCCACCAACGGCGATAGTAAATCCATTATTGTTGTTGATGTTGAGCGTCATAAACCCATAGGATCAGTACCACAATGGGCACATTTTTAGTCACAGGGCCAAATGGATGCAACCAAAAAGACGCATCTATCCAGGTCAGCAACACGCTGTATATTACAATCACTCCACACTGTAGTTTGCAGCATAATTTAGTGTACCGTTGTGTGAGTAACCACACACCCAGACATATATCTAAGATACCACCACCATATACAAAAAATTCAGCCAGTGGGCCATCTATGTGAGCTCCAGCCAAGATATCCAAACCAACATGTGATGCAAAAAATACCGATGTCAGGCCTGTAAATATCCAGATAAATGCCAAGCTATAGCACGCATACAAGTAAAGCTTATGCTCTTTCATGTTCATCGCTACACCACCGATAAAGGCTTAAACACCATCAGGACAAGCAAAATCAAAATCGCAGCAAACGCAGGGATACCGAGTAACGTCCACAGTCGCATTAAACGTTTAAACTCCACCGAGACTTCATCTTGCTCTTGGTCTATGGCGGCTAACGCACGTAAACGGTACTGTATTTTTAAAACAGGGAGCCAGCACAGCCCGATAAGTGTAAATAGCCCAGCAACCGTTAAAAACCATGGCGATTGAAATGAATAACCGAGTAAGTGCATCAAATATAAGCCACTGATAATTTGTACAATCACCGCAGGGGTTGTAAACAACCAATCACCCAATACAACATGCCTAGTGGTAATATAAATCGCTTGGGGGTTATTTGAGCGGTTCGCCATAAACATAAAAAAAGCGATGCCTGCGCCTGTTCCCATGACGACAATCGCCGCCAAAATATGAATAAACTTAGCAATAAAATAAGGCTCTATCATATGCCTACCTGCGTTTTTTGGTATATCTCGAATGATTTAAAATACGGTTCAAATTCAGTTAATTGCAACAAGCCAGAACATGGCAGTGCACCTCTTTTCGTCAGCGTGCCAGCAAGTAATTTTTCCGCTAGGATAATGGTTGAGAGAGTGGGGATATATGGCCCTTGTCCGTTAGGCGCATAGAGACGCCAAATCACTTTATGTGGCTGTGCATCAGCGCCGATACCAGCTATCGCGACCTCCATAGCGCCAATATCACTGCCAAAGCGCAAAAAGCAATTACTGAGCGCATCTAGCTGCTTCGCAAGTGGTGACCAATTTTTCACTAACCGCCACTTTGCCAGTGCCGCCATGCCGACCATGCCCCAATGCAGTAAAGGCAGTTCCAAGCCAGCTTTAAAGCTCACTCGTTCGGTCACATTGTATTGGTTGGGAAATAACGCTAAATCTGGCACATCGACATTGGCCAATAAGCGACGCTTAGCAATATCACCAAAATCGTGACTGTGCGCATCCATCCAGCCATAGACTGGCTGCCACTTTCCCTCTCTAAACACCTCAAAAGGATGGCCCGTATAAGTCAGGATAGCTTCAATCGTTGCGACCCCCCTTTGCGCTTGGTTGCCCGGTACAATCGCAATATCAATCGTTTCAATGCGCTCAAAAGCACCGGAGTAATGATCAAGCACGGCGGAAGATAACCCCGGTACTGAGCTGGCACCGCTGACAATCAACACCCCTTTTTTGCTCGCAGCGCAATCTAGTGTGCTAATGTCGCACACAAACCGCCTATCATCCGCTAAGTCAATATAATGCGCACCAGCCTCAATACATGCTTTTGGTACCGTGTAACCCTGACCTTGATAAGGACCACTGGTGTGGATCACCATAAACGGGGCTTGATCTACAAGCTGTTTGGCAAAGTCATTAGCATGGATATCTACCTGCCAAGGCTCTATGATAGCCCGAGCGTTAGGCACTATGCGTTCAATACACTGCTGAGCTTTCACTTTGCTTCTCCCTGCAATGACTAAAGTAATGTCGTGATGTTTCAAAGATTCAGCAATGCGCCTGCCGAAATTCCCATAGCCACCGAGTATAATAACCTTGTTTGACACTGGCACTCCTCAAAAATACAATTTTAAATATCAGCAGTTTATCTTTTTATAATTTACAACCAGTCGGTATTTTTGCCCTCTGAATACATACTCAATGTACCTAAAATAATAATCCTGATAAAGGCTTAAATGGATCAATCCCGCGCTTTTCTCTCGGTCAGAAAAAAACCTCTCAATTCACATTGCAATGCCTTAAAACACGACTACACTTGCTTTGATTTTAATCAGGACAAGGAGTTATTTAATGACGCTTAAAACAACAGGAAAGGTTTTCGCAGTTCTTTCTCTCACTACTTTGACCGCATGTATGAGCACATCATCGTCACCCTATTTAAAAAGCTCTATTTCTGAAGGAGTAGGACCGCTTGAAGTGCGTGCACCGTATGCAAATTACGTCAATTATTTCGGCTATGTGGATGCCACAGTAAAACCTGAGGGTGAATATAAAGGCAAAGATACCTACTATCTTTATGCTTGGGTACCAGCAGCTGTAGATGAAATTGGTATTTCCATGCAATCTCCCGTTGAGTCAAAGCCAACCGAGCAGGACTTTGTTCATACCAACTTTGCATCTGGCATGGAAAAAGACAAAGCTAAGTTTTTTGACACCTATATCGTGTTTGATCGCCTCAATATCATAGACAATAAAAAAATTGCACAGGGCGGCAAGGTATTACAACCTCTTGGTTATAATGACGACACGCGAGAGTTACCTGCAAACCCAAGCGGGGCACACTATAACTCATTGTTAAGACAAACCACGAACCTAAATAACCCGACAGAATCTCTAGTACGCGGGGTCTATCGTATTTCTTTCACCTCATTCCGCTCTCAGGTTGAGGGCTCATTTGAGGCAACCATCGGCACCAATGTACCGGGGGTAAAAATTGCGGCTTCATTGGAAGAACTGCATAAGCTAGTGAATGACGGTAATTTATAATACGCATAAAGGTGCTCATTAAAGAGCACCTTTGCAGTATCTCGTAAACAGGTTCCACACCTAAGCACCGTCGCCAAACCTCTATACTTTGCTTGTCATATCCACTTCACAAAGCCGCCTCAATGTTTAATAAACAATTTACTCTACTTAATGTATGTTGAATCAGATAAGCGTAACGCCACGAGTATTAAGTTGATTTTTGATAATTAAAAATATGAAAAAAGTCATAAAAATTAATAAAGTAACAAACATTTTCTGCACCTAACCGAATATAAGGACCTCTCATTATTTTGTCATAATTTTGGAACCAACTTGCCATTTTTTCTTAGCTTATTTGTCTTTTTCGCTCTCTATAGTAGCGGCACTAAAATCGATAAATGAGAAAGGAATATGAAAACAAAATTACTGCCGCTGGCAATTTTATGTGGCGCAAGCTCACTACTAACCGGGTGCTTTGACTCAAATGACAATGAAGTGAAAGCAAAAGTGCCAAATCAAGAAGTGGTTGCAGGTACAACCATCGAACTACGCTTGCTTGAAACCACAGACTTACATGCCAACGTTCTAAATTTTAACTATTTTTCAGATAATCAAGATGACAAGGTCGGCTTAGTTAAAACCGCAGCACTCATCCACAAAGCCAGAAATGAAGTGCAAAACTCAGTACTTGTCGACAATGGAGATCTAATTCAAGGTAGTCCTCTGGGTGACTATATGGCAAAAATTAAAAAACTCCAGGATGGCGAAATCCACCCTGTTTATAAAGCCATGAATACATTGGACTATGATGTTGCTAATATAGGTAATCACGAATTTAATTTCGGTTTAGAGTTTTTACAAGAAGCCATTGATGACGCCAACTTCCCATATATCTCCGCAAACGTCTTTAAATACGATGGTGATGACGATGACAGCAATGACGAACCGCTATTTTCTCCTTACCTGATCCAAGATAAAGCATTCGTAGATACAGACGGAAACACACACACCATAAAAGTGGGTTACATTGGATTTGTACCTCCACAAATCATGCAATGGGATAAAGCAAATCTTGAGGGCAAAGTCATCGCCAAAGACATCATTGCAATGGCCAACAAATATGTCCCAGAGATGAAAGAAAAAGGCGCGGACATCATTATTGCTATTCCGCACTCAGGGCTAGATACCACAGCCCATACTGATAAAAAAGAAAACGCCAGCTACCACTTATCAAAAGTGGAGGGCATTGATGCAATCATGTTTGGTCATGCTCATGCAAACTTCCCAGGCTCGCGCTATGAAGGCATGGAAGACAAAGGCATTGATCTTGAAAAAGGCACCATCAATGGTGTTGCGGCAGTGATGCCCGGCTTTTGGGGTAACCATTTAGGTGTGATTGATGTCACCTTGACCTACCAGTCGGGTGACTGGCAGGTGAGCAACTCACAGTCTTCATTGATGCCCATTTTTGAACAAGATGCCGACAGAAACATTACCGCTTTAGTTGATAATGATGCCGATGTGGAAGCCGCTGTGCATCATGAGCACGAAGAAACCCGTACGTGGGTTAACAAGCCTTTTGCAAAAGTGACCAACCAAGTCAATAGCTTCTTTGCGCTAGTCAATGATGACCCATCAATCCAAATCGTTACCGATGCACAAGCTTGGTACACGCAAAAAATAGTTCAAGGCACAGAGCTGGATGGCCTACCAATCCTCTCAGCGGGTGCGCCATTTAGAGCAGGTCGTGGGGGCGCGGACGACTATACTTATATCGCAACTGGCGACATTGCATATCGTAACGTGGCAGACCTTTATATCTATCCAAATATCTTAAAAGTACTCAAGCTTAACGGTGCGCAAGTTAAAGAGTGGCTTGAAATGTCAGCGGGTCAGTTTAATCAAATCAACCCAGACTCTGCCGATATGCAGTCTTTGATAAACCCTGACTTCCCATCTTATAACTTTGATGTTATCGATGGCGTGACCTATCAAATCGACCTCACTCAACCTGCAAGATACAGTGCCAAAGGTGAAAAGTCCTCTGATGGACAGCGTATTGTGGCCTTGTCTTATCAAGGTAAGCCTGTCACTGATGAGCAAGAGTTCCTTGTTGTCACTAATAACTATCGTGCATCTGGCGGTGGTAACTTCCCAGCTATAGGCGCAGATAAAATCGTGGTCGACTCTCCAGATGAAAATCGTCAAGTCGTAGCAAACTATATTACTCATCAAAGTGACGCAAATGGTGGCAAAGGGCTTGACCCATCAGCAGATATGAATTGGTCATTCACGGCAATTGAAAACGTCCAGATCCAATTCACAACCTCCAATAGTGATAATGCAAAAACGTATAGTGAACAGTTTGGTCATATCCAACCACTGGACAAAACCAATGAAGACGGCTTTGCACTGTACCAATTGAATTTATCTCAAAACCAATAATAAAAACCCAGAAAAAGACCCAATTGAGGTATGCCCAACAGCATGCCTCTCCTCCTCTACAGCTATTTGGAAGTTGGCTGTAACAACAAACCAAACCAACGGGAATTGAAAAATGACTGTAAATAAACTGACCCTTTCGGTATTGCTCAGTGCAGGCCTTCTTGCGCATTCAAGCTTTACCATGGCCGCAGCCTATGACTGGAACAACACTGCACCAGTCAAAGTACCTAGTGCAGAAAATAACAACGGTAAAACCGTATACTTCGACGTATCTCATGGCGGTGTTGAAGGCAATGCTGACTGGGTTATCGATGGTGCGTTTTCAGATTTTGCCGATGCACTCGTTCAGCAAGGTTACACAGTAAAAGAGTACCGCGGCGTAGACTTAAATAATGATGGTCGTATTCGTTTTTTTGACGATCGTACGGGTAATCAAAACAACGAAGCCATCATTACTTATGATGCCATTAAAGACTCTGATGTCTTTGTGCTGGCTGAAACCAATAGACCATTTACACTGGCAGAACAAGCTGCACTTGAGCAGTTCGTTGCAAGTGGAAAAGGGATCTTTTTCGTTGCTGATCACTATGATGCTGACCGCAACCTCAATACATGGGATGCCACTGAAGTCTTCAATGGTTATAACCGTTCAGACTTGAGTAAATACAATATGGGTGGCGCTTATGGTGATTGGCGTAACCCAAAATCAGCCTACGCAGGCTGGTTAGTAGAAAACTTCGGGATCCGTTTTCGTTTCAATGGCGTGGACTACAAACAAGGTGTCAGTGGTGTAGAGCCGAGCTCGCAAACAGAAGGGATCACCCAAGGCGTTGAGCCAATTCTTATGGCCGCAGGCGCAACGCTCGCCATTGTCGATCCGCAAAAAGCCAAAGGCTTAGTTTACTTTTCAGAGACCGATACCCCAGTGAAGTGGCGACATGCCAAAGATGACGGCTTATATTTTGGTGGCAAAGCTGAAGGACCTTATGTCGCGATTGCAAAATCAGGTGCAGGTAAAGCTGCATTTATCGGCGATTCATCACCAATCGAAGATGCCTCGCCTAAGTATCGCCGCCAAGACAGTGGCAGTACCAAAAAAACCTACCCTGGATGGACAGACCCTGGCCATGCCTCAGTACTTGCAGTCAACATCATAAACTGGCTTGCCACACCAGAGAGCTACCAATACTTTGATGGACAAAATGGCCATACGAGTGGTTTTGCGACACCGACCCCAATGGATACACAAGAAATGTCCGATCCAAATAACGGACAACCTTGGGGCACGCCAGCAAATGGCTTTAACCCTTGGGATACAGATACTTATAAAAAAAACTCATTTAATGCCCCTTACGGCGATGGTCAAACCAACCCAGATCCAGACCCTGATCCAACGCCAACACCCGGTGATACAGTGTCAGTCAGTGATGCACTGGCTGCTGCACAAAACACCCCATTGGTTGTTATTGGTAAAGTCACTAATGCCATCAACGGCGTTTATGGTCTAGAGCTAAGCGACCTTAATAATCCATCGACTCACATTTATGTGAAGTTGGAAAGCAGTCAAAGAGCTAACTTTAATCCACAGCTAAACCCTGCGATTTTAAATCAAAACATCATCGTGACAGGTAAGCGCAATAGTTACATGGGCGCGCCGGGTATTCGCTATGTCACAGAATTACAGATTGCACCGTCTTTCATGTCCGTTGAGCAAGCTTTGGCAACTGCACAAGGTGAATCGCTTGAACTGACTGGGCGCGTAAAGTCTGGGTTAAACAATATCTATGCACTGATTTTGGAAGATCTGAACGACCCAGGTTTTACCATTAATATTAAGCTTGAAAGCAGTCAACGTGCAGAGTTTAGTCCAGTACTGAACCCGGATATTCTTAATGCAACACTTGTGATCAAAGGCGTACGCGATAGTTACATGAGCCAACCGGGTGTACGTCAAGTAACCAGTATTACTCAAGCATCAAACGACAACGGCGGTCACCCTGACCAAGGTAATGACCTGTCAGTATCTGATGTGCTCGCAATGAGTAATGGTCAGCCAATTGTCGTATCAGGCACCATCACGGCTGCTATCAACAATAAATACGCATTGGAATTAAGCGATCCGAGTAACAATGGCAACAAGTTATATATCAAGCTGGAGTCATCTCAGCGTGATACATTTAGTCCATTATTGAACCCGCAGCTTATTGGCAAAAGTTTAAGAGTTGAGGGCATTAAGAATGACTATATGAGCCATCCAGGCGTACGCAGTGTCAGTAAGTTAACACTGTTAAATTAATCATCCGATTGATATGCAAAAGGCCATCCCAGCCTTTTGCATCACTGATATTAACAAAAGAATTAATCACATTGCCTAGTGCTTAGTACCGGCATGCGGTGTTGAAGAAAAATTGATGTACTCATTTAGTATCAACTGCCCTTCATTATCACTAAATTTTATATACACATTATTGTCTTCAAAAAAGAAACTATTTGGAGACATCGCGACCAACTCTTGATAATTTTCATCACCGCGATGGAAATACAAGCCGCCTTGATAATATACGACGCTATACATTGCGCCACTTTGCATTACGTACTGCCCTTCAAATGCTTTTAATTGTGCATCATCTAACGTCACTTCTTTAAAACTAGGCATCTCGATATCTAGTGCTTTTGCAGCTAAGCGCTGACTCAGTAACTGTGGATTAATATCGGTATTATTAGTGAGCACCGCCACATAGACTGATTGCTCAGGAACATAAAGCGCATCAGATACAAAGCCATTAATGCCCCCGCTGTGTGTGATCACTTGGTAACCACCTAATGTTGATACCGCTATCCCATATCCATAAGTCGAAATTCGACCATCATTTAATGTCACAGGCGCCAACATTTGCTGATAACTTTCTTTAGAGATCAGTTGCTCATTTGCAAGCGCATGATACCAAGTGTTCAAATCAAACACATTGGATGACAACGCACCTGCTGCATGCGGCCAAGCAGTATCAATATGGATGGTATTCACATAGCCATCCGCTGACAGATCATAACCGGAAACATGATGCTTGATGATCTGTCTTCCTGCATAGTGGCTGTTTTTCATCCCTAGCTTTTGGAAAATATGTTCGCCAATAAACTCGGCATATGACTGGCCGCTCGCCACCTCGATAATTTTACCCAGCAGCACATAACCCGTATTTGAGTATGCCATGTTATCTCCTGGTTGAAACTTCATCGGGTGCTGTGCAAGCCGAGTAAGGATTTCATCCAAGGTAGCTGGTGCCGTGGCTTCTTTGAGCATTAATTCATGATCTTCAGTGTAATTTGCTATCCCTGAGGTGTGGGTTAGCAAATGCTCTATAGTCACAACATTTCCCTCGGTGGGAAAATCTGGCACATATTTGTGAATGTCATCATGCACAGATAACTTGCCGCGTTCATGTAAAATCATAATGGCCGCTGCGGTAAATTGCTTGGTGATAGAACCAATTTTAAATACACTTTTTGCTTTTAATGGCACATTTAACTCTAAATTAGCGCGTCCGATGGCCTTTTTAAACAGTACTTCACCCTCTTGGCTGACAAGCACTGCAGCGCCAGGTTCGTTTTTATTCAACTCACTGCGCATTACCTTTAGGTACTCTTTTTTTGGCGTATCTACATCTCGCGCTATCACATCTGTCGTCACTAAAGAAAAAGTAGTGGCGAGTACGGTAACGATTATGGAAAGTTTCATCTTGCTGTCCTTGTGGTTTGATAAGTCACAGCTATTCAAACACTGAACACATGAAAAAACTGTCTTATAAATGTACAAATCTGTGGCAAAATTTATAAAATTGTCTCGTTAAAAACTGGCATCAATCCTGCTGACTTTTTGTACACAAAAGCAAATGGACACGCAAATCATGATTGTTAACGCGAATAAAAACCTCTCCTACCCAACGTATAGCGCTCCATCAACACCAATAAAAACCACGGCAACTTCCACTAAAACACACTCGACACAAGTGCAACTCAGCGACCATGCTCACGCCGCGGATGCAAAGTGGCAATCTATTGCCAATCAATATGATGTACACAATATTTCAGACGCTGAGTCCAGCCATATGTCTCGTGAATTATTTGATGCGGGTTTTATCAATACCACACAAATGATGATACTGATGGCCCCGACCTCTATGAATGAGTCCCCACTGAAAAAGCATGACATGCTCAATGATATGAAGCACACTTTTAAGCTATCAAATGCACTGGGCGGCCATAGCCACACATCAAAAAACGCTTACATAAGTGCCCTCAATATTCTGGAGCATCTCAATACATCAAGAACATAATCCCAGACGTATCGCACATAATTATTTTGTAATTTCACCCCTTTTTGGGCGCGGTGACGTTTTACTTACAACGACTAGGATATTTAATGATGTAAGGTGACAATGATGAAGAAAAAATATCAACCCTCAGCACCCTCTCACACTGATGTAGACATGAACCCCATGCTCGACATTGTATTTATTTTACTTATCTTTTTTATCGTGACCGCCAGTTTTCAAAAAGCCCATGTGCTTGATATTAATAAGCCGTCAAAATCAAATCAGGCTTTAAACCAATCCGTTGTACCACAGTTTTTTATTGATAACCAAAACCGCATCTTTTTAAATCAAAGGCCAATTGAAGTTGATGCTATCGCAGTGAATATTGCTCGGCTTGCGGCACAAGGAGAGATCACATCTATCAGTTTGAAGGCCCATGAGCAAAGTGAGCACAATACCTTGGTGAGAGTATTAAATGCGATAAAATCGCAGACATCTACGCCAGTGTCTCTGGCTAGCTCTTAAATTAGATAGAAAAATGGCCAAAGTGTCGCATCACCTAACACCTTGGCCGTGCAAATTAAGGGTTGATATGGTGCAGTTGTGTATCAACCAATTTACCTTCAAAGTTACGATGTGCATCGATGCGTGCGAAGAAAGCTTGTGCATTTGGCGTTACAGGAATAACGACTGAATAGAACGCAAAGTTTAGCCCCGCCACGACTTGCTGCTGTGCTGCCAAAATCTTGTAGCTCACGCCGACTAGCGACTCAATTTGCTCAGCAGCGTTTTTCTCAGCTTCGGTGAAGTTTTCACGCAGAGCTACTGAGTCAAATGAACCAATCGGTGGCACTAAAACAGGCTCACTGAAGGTGCGATCTGATAATTGTGTGAAATGCTCACCCTGCTGATTTACAACAATCAGTTCTAAGCGATTTACTTTCGGCACATTTGGGGCAACTACAGGTGAAACAAAGCAGTAAAATGCAAAGTTTTTACCATTAACAACTTGAGATTGAGCTGCTAGCGGCTTGATCTCCACACCATCACGTTTGTTGATGTGCTCAAATGCATTGATGTACTCTTTATCAAAATCTTGTGCCAAAACGATTGGACCAAAACCACCTAAAATACGATTTGCGTCAGACATTGTTTTATCCTTGTATGTCATGGATGAATGGATACTCCAGTCAATGGAGCAACTTTAGATGCGACCTAGTCTAGGCGCTTCGAGGCAGTTTGTTGGTATCAGTTTAGTATCACTTTGGTATCAGATAAAAAGCGTAAATTTCCCGTAACTTTTGCGTCTATTGTGTACACTAAAACGCACACTGCTACTACGCATGATAATTAGCGAAAACCCGCGCTCGTTGCTAGGCTTTATTTCCCTACTCAAGGAGTCTAATTATGGATGGCAGAGTGAAGCTGGATTGTAAAATTCTTAAGCAACTGAGACGTAATATGGGACTAAGCCAAGAGAAACTGGCTTGCGCCTGCCAAGAGCAAGCATTATGTGTCTCTATTGCAACGCTTAAACGCGCTGAATGCGGCTGTAAGGTATACCATAGAACAGCCAGAGAGCTGGCTCGTTTTTATCAAATCCCAGTCAAAGATTTGTTATTTGAACAGACAGGCTAATCCTAATTACTTTTCCTTTTCAACGACTAAGCGTAAAACAACTTACTGCACCTGCTGAATCGATTTGTAACAAAATTCTTATTCTCAATCTTCTCACTTTCCCCTAATCTAGGCTTAGTAAAGCAAATGGAGAACGCGATGAAAGAATTGCAAAAACTGGTCAGTGGTTTAAATAAATCAGGCGCACTCAGCGGCTTTTTAGGCGGCATAGCTGGCGGTGGGGCCACCAGCTTACTCGGCGGTAAAAAAGGCAAAAAGACGGGGAAAAAAGCTGTCAAATACGGTGCCCTAGCTGCGGTAGGAGGACTCGCATGGAAAGCCTATAAACAATATAGTGAGCAAAACCAAGCAGCGGCTCAGCAGCGTGACAGCGACGCTTTTGATAAAGCCATGGCGACGCGTACACCGCCTCAGCGTAGCTTTGATTTTCAGCCTGCCAGCATGCCTCAACAAAGCTTCGAACAAGTCGTAGAAGACGACAGTGGTTCAGGGCAGCTGCTCATTATGCGCGCTATGATCGCTGCCGCCTATGCAGATGGACATATAGACGAAACGGAACGACAAAAGATATTCGCTCAAGTCGAAACGATGACGCTCAGCGTGCACGAAAAGGCGATGTTATTTGACGAGTTAAGGCGCCCATTAAGCCTAACAGAGCTAGTACAAGCTGTGCCTAATGCGCAAACTGGTATTGAAGTCTATGCAGCCAGCGCCAGTGCCATCGACCTGCATCAAACGGTTTCACAACAATATTTGCAAACTCTGGCTCGCCAGCTTTGTATACCAAAAGAGTTAGTACATTCTATCCATCAACAACTTGCTGAGCTTTGATCAACCTGTGTATTGTTTAACTTTTTCGCGGTGCGTGCTTTAGTCCAAGCACGCAAACCATCACTGAAAAAAATTAAGGCTTTTTAACCACCTTAGGTCGCTTGCGATTGGGGTAGCAAGTCGTGCACATGGGACACACCGTGCCGTCGCACCCCCTTGCGGTACAAAATTCACGACCATAATAAATAAACTGCAAATGCAGGTCATTCCAACACTCTTTTGGGAAAAGACGTTTTAGATCTTTCTCTGTTTGCGCGACGTTTTTACCATTGGTCAAGCCCCAACGCTGAGCCAAACGATGAATATGGGTATCAACTGGGAAAGCGGGCACATCAAATGCCTGTGCCATCACTACCCCCGCCGTTTTATGTCCAACACCCGGTAGCGTTTCTAATGCATCCATGTCCTCAGGCACAATCCCGTCATAGTCTGCCACTAGAATTTCCGACAGTTTTTTAATGGCTTTTGATTTTTGCGGTGATAAACCACACGGCCGGATGATCTGCTTAATATCTTCAACCGATTGCTTGGCCATGTCGAAAGGATTATCAGCTAACTTCCAAAGTGATGGCGTCACCTGATTTACGCGCTCATCAGTACATTGCGCTGAGAGCAGAACTGCAATTAATAAGGTGTAAGGGTCTTTATGGTCAAGAGGAATTGGAGGTTTTGGGTAGCGAGCTTGTAAATCCGCCAAAATATACGCTACACGTTCCGCTTTGAGTAAGTTTTTTTCAGGCACTAGTATTAACCTAATCTACTTTTTAATTGCTATGCGCTTAATTTACACTGACGCCGTCATGGCGTCAGCAGAAAACCGTGAATTTATTATACCTCACTGCACGAAACGCTACGCAGCTAAATACTGGCCCAAGGCAATGAAGAAAGGCACACCCAATAACACATTAAACGGGAAGGTAATACCGAGCGATGCGGTGATTGACATACCCGCGTTGGCTTCAGGTAAACTTTCTTTCATCGCTGCAGGGACCGCAATATACGAGGCGCTTGCTCCCAATACAGCCATCAGCGCAATGCCACCTGCGCTGAGATTTAAGAGCATACCTAAACCAGTGCCCGCCAATCCACCAAGCATCGGCATCAATACCGCAAAACTAATTAAAAACAAACTGTTCTTTTTCAATGCACCTAATTGCTCTCCAGCCACCAAGCCCATTTTTAAAAGGAAAAGAGCCAACACACCTGAAAATAACTCGACAAAGAATGGCGTCAATTTTTGCACGCTCTCGCCTCCAGCAAACCCAATCGCCAAGCTACCCACCATGAGCAGAATACTTTGGTTTGCCACCAGCTCTTTTTTGATAAAGGCACGGTTTATAACCTTTAGATTGCCTTTTGCGAGTACTAAACCAACCAAAATAGCGGGCATTTCTAGTAACACCACAAACAAAGGGAAATACGCTTCATAGGCAATATTACCAGCCTCTAGCAAAGCCACTGCAACGGCATAAGTTGCGACGCTTACAGAGCCATAATGCGCCGCAATGGCGCCAGCATTGATTTTATCCAGTTGACCAAAGTAACGTAGTATCGGATAGGCTACTAAGGGCAGTAACAACCCAAAGGCGACCACCGCGAGAGACATGGTGAGCAGTGCAGGATCCACATGCTGCTGCAAAGCGATGCCACCCTTTAGGCCAATAGCGACCATTAAAAATAGACTGAGCGTTTTGTACAAGCCATCAGGAAATGGGATTTTAGCCCCTAATAATTGGGCGGCTATCCCAAGCAGAAAAAAAGCAACGACCGCATCAATCATGACCTATTTTGCCTCTTTTAACTGGCAAGAAGATGCACTCATTGGCGTGTGAGTTTCTCCTGAAGGTTTTATCAAACTGACGATTGAAAAAGTGAAAATAGATAAAGCCAGCAAAATAAAGCCTGTGCCACTATGACTAAGTAAACTGCTCAAATATGAAAACGCCAACAGACTTAAGCACGTTATCAAAGGTAATGCCAAACTTTTAAATGTCATAACTCTCTCCTCTGTATTTTTGAGGATTTTACAAAAGTCTAAATATAGATAAAAATAGATAGTAACTAAGATAATCATAGATAAAAATCTAATATAAGGATTTAGTTGTAATATGGCTTCACGATTACACGCCCATATCGGTACGTTTAGACAGCTAGAAATTCTCTTAGCACTACATCAAGGTGGGAGTGTCAAAGCGGCCTCCGAAAAGCTATTTTTAACTCAGCCAACAGTATCCATGCAGTTAAAAAAGCTAGCGGAAGCAATTGGTTTGCCCTTATATGAACAAGTCGGAAAGCAACTTAAATTTACCGATGCAGGCCTTGCAACTGTTGCCACCGCTAAGAAAATATTGCAAAGTTGCGAAGAGTTAGATATGCATTTATCAAATCTAAGAGGACTCAAGTCAGGGACGTTAAGGCTATCCAGTGTCACTACGGCAAAATATTTCATTCCTCATTTACTGGGGCCTTTTTGTGAGCGCTATCCAGGCATTGATATCCAATTTACCGTGGCTAACAGACAACAAGTAATAGAGCGCCTAGAGCAAGGCTTAGATGATTTTTATGTCTTTAGTCACCTCCCTGAAGGACTCGATTTAGAAGTCATTGAATTTATGTCCAATGACCTGGTTGCCATTGCCCCAGCCTCACACCCATTTAGTCAGCAAGAAAAAGTGTCATTAGAAGCGTTTTGCCAAGAGGACTTTCTCATTCGAGAGTCTGGATCCGGAACCCGCTATGCCACAGAAGCCTTTTTCAAAAATCAAGCTGTGACGCCAAATATAAAAATGACCATTGCCAGCAATGAAGCCATTATTCACTCGGTATTATCACGCCTAGGGGTCTCAATTTTATCTTCTCATACCCTCGCGTTTGGCGAGATCCATGATGTCAATGTCATCAATGTCGAATCACTCCCCATTCGCTCCAAATGGTCGTTTTCATGGACAAAGCGCAAAACGCTTTCTCCCATTGCCAGTGTTTTTTTAACCTATGTAGAAACTGAAGGTCGAGAAATCATGCAAAGTGCAATTAGAATATAAAATGCTCAAAAAAAACACACATGAGTGAAAGTTAATGCTAGGAGTTCAGGTCTTTTGAAAGAATAGTAATTTTAACCGCTTGAGGGGTCGACTATGGCATACTCGCTTAAATTTGCACCACTGTTTATGGTTTTAGGGTTAACGGCATGTGGAGGGAGCAGCAGCTCATCACCGACAAACACCAACAATACGACGGCGGAGAGTACACCGGCGACCTCAACAACAAATACCTCAACTTCTCAGCCAGCTGCTACTTCGGTGACCTATGAACTAAAATTTACTCATACGTGGGAACGCAGTAATTTTCCAACCAATTTCCCTAGTGGAACGCACTTCTCGCCTATGATTGGATTAACACACAATGATCAAGGACGTATTTTTCAGCGCGATACCACAGCCAGCGCAGGCATCATCAGCATGGCTGAAACAGGAGCGAAAACGCTGCTTAGAAACGAAATAAGTGATATACAAAACCTTGGCAACTCGAGCTACCTAATTGATGAAGCGGGGATCCCACATGGCAGTAAAAGTGTCACTTTAACCTTTGAGGCGAGCCAAACCTTTGCACACTTGAGCATTGTGTCTATGGTCGCACCTAGTCCAGATTGGTTTATTGGCATAGATAGCCTACTCCTGTTTGAAGATAACCAGTGGATAGATGAACAAACTATTCAACTTAAAGTATATGATGCTGGTAGTGATAGTGGTGTCACTTTCAGTGCTGCAGATTCAACCACAGATCCACAAAGCTCAATATCACTGCTTAGCAGCGCACGCAGCGATACTGATTTTAACGATGGTGTGCACTATACCAGTGGTGAAAGCATTGGCTTTATCACTATAAAGCTTATGCAATAGCCGCTTAGACCGTCACTGTCTGTGGCGGTCAACAACTTTTGGTCATTAAAGACCTTAATAATGCCCTAAGCCAAGTATTTTTATCATCACTTGTTTTACGCTGGAACCACAATAAGGATATATCAAAGTCAGGTACAATTATCGGTGGCTCAAAATAGCCTAACTGTCTATTTTGACATGCGACATCGGCCATTCTTTTAGGCACAATGGCGATCAGCTGACGACCTATGAGTAAACTTTGAATGGTCATGAAGTTGCGTGTTGCCACCGTCACCTTACGGTTTAACCCTTCGGCTTGTAATGTGTCATCAACGCCTGTGGCTAAACGGCCATCGGGGCTCACTAACGCATGCTCAATGTTGGCAAATTCATACTTTGACAAACCGTGATCAAATGCAATGCAGTGCGGATCTGCAATACAAACATGCCTTTCCGTGTATAGATAATGGGATTGAAAAGCAGGGTCTGGCGTTGCAATACTGCCTATCACAATATCGAGCTTTTCTTGTTCGGCGAGAACGACATAATTACTGCGATTAACATTAACAAAGCTCACCTGCGCTTTTGGCGCTTGCTGTCGTATCGCATCAAAAATCGCAGGCGCAAAAATAAACTCGGCATAATCCGTCAGTCCAATGCGGCAAATCCCCTCGTACTCGGCCGGATCAAAAGGTGCACTCGTGAGAATGTCATTGCTAACGCAATCGAGCAGTTTTGTAATAGTGGGCGCTAATTGGTGAGCACGTTCAGTGGCAACCATTTTATGCCCTTTGCGCTCAAATAAACCATCGTCAAATAATGCGCGCAAGCGCGATAAACTATGGCTCATTGCAGACTGACTCACATAGCTTTTTTCAGCCGCAACACTCACACTTTGATAACGATATAAATATGCGAAAGCCACTAACAAATTTAAATCAATATTACGCCACTGCACATCCGTAAAGCTCATCTCAATCCCATTTTATTCATACTTACAATCAATACTATTAATTTGATTAATTATAATGCTTTTTTTAACCTAGTGACATTATCAACACTGCATCCAATACGGTGCCAACCATGCTCACCATATTTAAACTTTTTTTCATGCTCGGCTGGGTCAGCTTCGGCGGGCCAGCAGCACACGTAGGCTACTTTAGACAGACATTTGTTGAAAAGCTCAAGTGGCTTGATGATCATGAGTATGGTCAAATTGTCGCACTGAGCCAATTCTTGCCTGGACCAGGTTCGAGCCAAGTTGGTTTCGCACTTGGCTATAAACGCGGGGGTCTCGGCGGCGCAGTCGCAGCCTTTTTAGGATTCACATTACCATCAATTTTAATCATGATTGGTCTGGCTGTTGTGGCAAGTCAAATAACACAACATGATGTGTTTCAAAGTATCGTGCATGGATTGAAGTTATTGGCTGTCGTAGTGGTAGCTGATGCGGCTTGGGGCATGTACAAAAACTTTTGTAAAAATATCTTAACCAACAGCTTATGCCTAATGACCGCCGTGGCATTACTCGTCGCCCCTAGTATCTTGATGCAAATTGCCATTTTAGCCATAGCCGCTGTCATTGGAGCGCAATTTTTAAAAAGCGCACCGACTGAGCAAACTGGCGTCACGTTTAAACCTAGCTATGTACCGTTATGTTTATTTTTCGTTCTATTAGTAGGACTGCCTTTTGTTGCACACATTTTGCCGTCAGTTGCTTTATTTAATGACTTCTACCAAGCCGGCAGCCTCGTCTTTGGTGGCGGCCATGTTGTTCTACCTCTTTTGCAAAATATCGTCGGCGATCAACTTAGCCAAGACGCCTTTTTAACTGGATATGCAGCAGCACAGGCAGTACCTGGCCCAATGTTTACTTTTGCCACTTATATTGGTTATGAGCTGCTCCCTAGCAATCCAATAATGGGCTCACTCATTGCAACGCTTGCCGTCTTTCTTCCAGGCTTTTTATTGCTCTTAGCGGTGCTAAAAAACTGGCAAACACTTGCACAAAAGCCGCGTATTGCCGGTGCACTCACTGGCGTTAACGCCGCAGTTGTGGGCTTATTAGTGGCAGCACTTTATCAACCTGTATTTATTAGCGCGGTCTTTACACCCATCGATATTGCATTGGTGCTAGTGGGCTTTTTCTTATTAAAACAAATCAAACTGCCTATTATTTGGCTGGTATCCACTTTTATGCTCGCAGGTATCGTAGTAGGTCTA
The DNA here is from genome assembly GCF_001750165.1 of Pseudoalteromonas luteoviolacea. Classification (NCBI taxonomy): domain Bacteria; kingdom Pseudomonadati; phylum Pseudomonadota; class Gammaproteobacteria; order Alteromonadales; family Pseudoalteromonadaceae; genus Pseudoalteromonas; species Pseudoalteromonas luteoviolacea. The sequence continues at coordinate 693,537 of NZ_CP015411.1, read as the reverse complement.
GTTTAAAGACATTCAGTCTCTTTTACATTGCAAACACGGAAGTTCGCAATGCAAACTCTCCAAGGCAGAGTGCTTTTGGGCTCTTTTTTCAATACAAACACCTGCCAAGCTCATCATGTCATTCATCACACAACCACCTAGGCAAATATATCTACTGAAAGGGTTTAAATTAAGCTGCAATACGCGTAGACTTGAATGATAACAATTATCATTCAAGTCTACGCGTATGATTCAAGATTTTGCTACTCGAACTTGCCCATGTTGCAACAAGCCACTCAAGCTCAGTGATAGAATTGCGTTGCTTAATCGCGAGCCATTGACGTGTAAGTTCTGTGCTAAACCACTGAAGCCCAATTCTAGCATCATGCTTATCAATGTGTTTTGGCTCAGCACCTGTGTATCAGGATTGATAAAAACCCATACCGAACTCAATTATTTATGGGCATTATGCGCAGCCTTATTGGCTGTCAGTGTGGTATTGCCTGCGCTAGATTTGCTCTTCTCCTTAGAAGAAGAGCAATAAACAAACCAGTTAAAGCCAAAGCAACTTAACACCTGAAAGGATAATGGTGATACTTAGAATGACACAAAGCGCATTAAATAGCTTATTCACGCCCGCACTTTTCACGTAGTCACCGGCTATTTGCCACCCAGCTAACATGCCATTCAACGCGAAAATAACGATACATAAAGTACTTACACCTTTAAACCAAGTTGGCTCAAAAAAGTGCATCAAACTTTGATAATCGGTCACAGGCTGGTTCACTAATAGACCGACTAACATCAATGTATACAGTACAATTAAAGCATTGCTAACGCGCTGTAAAACCCACTGTTTAGTACCTGATCGAGCAATCCCACTTATAGCCATATCAACGCTCCAATCACAATACTCAACACAATACCCAGACCAATGGCAACACGTGATATCATGCAACCACTCGCCAACTCTTCAAAATAACCAAACTCTTGGATTATGTGCTTCACAGTACCCAAACAGTAATAACCTAATGCCGTTAATAACCCCCACACAATAAACTGCGCAAGGAAATTCTCAGTAAACAAGGTTGATAACGTAGTGAAGTGTTCTTGTGATTGAATTGCAAAAATTAACAGTGGTAATAAAGCAACTAAAGCAGCCCACACAATAACGCCACTGACGCGATGCAAAATAGACGCATAGGCGGTTATTGGTAACGCCATTGTCTGGATAGCCAGATTAGTTGGCCGTTCTTTTCTCATATCTAATACCTAAACTTAAACATAAATAAATGCTAACGCAAATCATTACCACTTACAAATTTTGATTAATTAATATCTCATGACAAATTGATAGTAGGTTGACAAATTAAGCCACTCTAAACAGAAAAACCAGTATAGTTACCTAGCACCTACACTGGTTTTAGAAATGATGGTTCAGAATCCAAGCGGAATGTTAAACGCAAAGAATCCAACCAATAGAGATGTCCAAAACAGTAAAAATGCCACTGAATAAGGGACCATCATCATGATCACATCACCAAAGCTTAAATCTGGCTTGTATTTACGCATAAACGCTAAAATCACACCCGCGTAGGTCATCATCGGCGTAATAATATTAGTCGAAGAATCTGCAACACGGTATGCTGCTGCAACCAGATCGGGTGTCATCGCAGGGTTAACTTGATATAACATCGGTACAAAGATTGGTCCAAGTAACATCCACTTAGACGTTAAGCCACCGACAAACAGGTTAATCAAACCCGTGGTGATCACAAAACCTATGATCAACAGGATTGGGAACTCTTGCAAACCAAGTGCAGATAAGCCGCTTGCACCTATATAAGTAATATAAGTACCTAGACCTGAGTAACCTAAGATACCCAAAAAGTTATAACAGAAGAAGGTCAGTACCAAGATGTAACCCATGGTGTTCATTTGTGCGATCATCGCTTGCACAACATCCATTAAACTCTTAAATTTCCCTGTAGCGACACCAAACGCTGCACCAACAATAGTAAACACTAAAGTGATTAATAAAATGACGTTGTTTAAATAAGGGGTAACGACTTTTCCCGCCGCATTTTCGTATGGCGCCAGAGGCCCTAGAGCAAGTGCAACCACAAGTCCTAACGATAATAATAAACCCCAAGATGCCGCTTTTAGACCTTTTTTCTCTTCTTCAGTCACGGCAAAATTTGATAAATCCATCCCTTCAGGTAGTTCATAAGGGACATTTTTAAACCTTGGCTCAACAAACTTTTTCGTAACCCACGCACCTATGCCAACCAACATAAACGTAGACACAAAAATGAAATAATAATGCATCGTCGCAGGCGTTAAAGCTTCACCCGTCGACGACTCAAACGGCACCCCTTGAGACTCAGCAAATATTTGTGCATTTAAACCGATTATCACATCTACAGGCGTTGCTGGGATCAAGTTAGCACTAAAACCAGCTGACACGCCGGCAAATGCCGCCGCCATCCCTATCAATGGGTTTTTGCCCAACCCTGCATATAGTAGGCCTGCCAACGGAATTAAAATTAAGTATCCCGCATCAGTGGCAATGGAGCTCATGATCCCCAAGAAAATCAAAGCGGGTGCTAAATAAGTGTCTTTTAAACGCGTACCTAGTTTTTTGATAATCGCATTAAACAGCCCAGAGCTTTCTGCAACCCCCACGCCCAGCATAACAATTAGGATCACACCTAAAATACCGTTACCAAAGCCCAGCCAATTTTGCAGTAATGCATTATCAAAAAACCAAACAACATTTTCAGCGTCGGTCATATTTTTAATGGTATGTGTGATTGGACTCCCATCAGCACCTTGGGTTTCGAATGTTAACCCACCGATCAAAGCCGTCAGCGCAAACGCCCCAACAATAAACCACATAAAAATAATAATGGGGTCTGGAATTTTTTTACCTGCTTTTTCAATGAATGAGATCACCCCACCACCATTCATTTTTGCTGTATCAGTAGCCGACACTTAACCTCCTTAGTATTAAAAAAATTTACAATAAACTGTACTTTTGCAAGGTACAAAGGCGGTATTCTAATCAATTTTTACTCAATTGAGAAAATTTTTAGTTAAATAGAGCCGAGTTCAACTTAAATTCCCCCCTCAAATAAAACTTATTTTTCGAACAAAAAACCTCAATTTTAAAATCTTTCTATCAATATCAGTCCATTAAATTATAAAAATCATCTTCTAACCCCACCCAACTTAAGTAACGCCAATACGCCTTAAAAAAACAAGATATTTACAAGTGTTTCAATAAGTGATGTGATAAAAAATGAACAAATAAGGAAATCAATATGAAGACAATTAAAACAATATCTGTGCTCTCTTTGCTCGCAGCTTGCTTTCAAGCCAGCGCAAATGAAGCGCCAAATTTCTCATTCCCAGGTGACTGGCTGGGAGAATATCCGAAGATGGTTTACTTCACACCCGCTTATAATGCTGGCTATTGGAACACGGGTAACAATCATCAGTTCTACAATAATTGCTACAATTACGCAGCCAACCGAACCTCTCCGACTAACGCAAAATCACAGCCAGGGTTCGCAAGTGGCCACTTAGGATTTAGATCTGATAACGGAAGATCCTGTTATGGGGTCATACAAGGCGCTAAAAGTGACGGCTTTGTGGAAGTTCCTCGCTCACAATGGGCGAGTAAAAAAGCAGACACCACAGGTGATAAAACACTCATGGCATTAGTACTCGCGCCACAGAGAGACTACCATTGGTATCGCCGAGACAGTCAAGGAAAATGGTCCCATAAACCAGGTAGCACTGCAGCCACGAATTTAGATAATTCGGGCAATATTATTCACGATCCACAGTCAGCCAACCGTGGGATTTATGACACTTTTTGCGGGTATTTTGAGGGACAATCTCAATACCTTATGCACAGACCTGAAATATTTATCACACAAAATAGGGGCAATATTCGGGTAACCGGTGTTGTACCATCCAGATCTAGCCTTTCTGATAACATACAAAGTCTAGACCAGCCACAATCCACGGTCACTTTGTTGAAATACTCCGGGCGTGAAAACCCTTCGCTCCCAATCTCTCAACTGAACGACTACTTAAAACATCGCTTATCTGAAGTTGCGGCCTTACAAAACACCTCCATTATTCGTAAAGAAGTATCTCTCGCAGGTGAACCATTGTTGCCGGGGAAGTTGGGGTATTCAGGCATATTAATCAATGATACTGAAGGGGTTTATTTCAAACCAGGTGATAAAGTACTGATTAGTAACGAGCAAATAAAAATACTGAGTAAACTTAACACACAGACAAATTCACATATAACATCGACACAAGGTTCAGATAAAACATCTGGATTTACCAAGTCTTCGCTACTGGATATCTCATTAGAGCAAGACCTCAAAGACTTTATTGAGACCAAATAATCATAGGATGAGGGTGGCTTCGCTCCCCTCATCAATACACACCGAACAAAACTAGGTGGTAGTGCGGTTTAATGACGTTTTTTTGGGCCCATTCTCACCAATTCTTTGCCATTTTCAAACACATCTTGTGTTACCCAACGACCAAGCAATAGTTGGTGCTTGTCGTCAAGGACGGCAACAAACGGGCGACCATTACTGTTATGAGTTGCCAATGCAACACCTTCCACATTTTCTAAGCCCAAACCGCCATTTTCTACTAACAGCAAAAACGCTTCTAATTCATCAAGGCTGGTTATTTCATCGTGGTCGTTAATCATACTACTCACTCTCTTTATACTGTTTACTGCGACGTCTACTGAACTTCGTCAGCATATAACGGTTTTAAAAAATGATTATATCCCGCAATCTACACGTCAGCTATAGGTCATGCATCAGGTTATGTGAAAACTTTACATGATAACAACAGTACCACAGTCCTATATAAGGATTGCCGCATAGGCATCAATTGCCGTACACTCTTGGTCATTATTGCATTTATTTTTGAGGTAACAATGGCTGAGCCCAACAATAAACCCTCTGGATTTTTTAGCCAGATGCTTTTTAACATCATTCTACCTGTCGTGATCCTGACACGATTTTCTGGTGAAGAACATTTGGGCCCTTCTTTAGGCGTGATCGTTGCTCTGGCATTTCCGGTAGGTTTTGGCTTATGGGAACGTAAAAAAACAGGTAAGTTTAACTTTATTTCAGGCTTAGGGATTGTCTCTGTATTATTAACTGGCGGCATTAGTTTACTCGAACTTGATGCCAAATATATCGCCATCAAAGAAGCACTGATCCCCGGTGTTATCGGGGTCGCCATCGTTGTCAGTCAATATACTAAGTACCCTTTATTAAAAACCATGCTGTTCAATGAAAACGTCATGGATATTCCCAAGATTGACTCTGCGTTAAAAGAGAAGGGGAATTTAGACAAACTACCAAAAGTACAAATTGTTGCCTCAAACATTTTAGCAGGCTCATTCTTTTTATCTTCCGTATTAAACTATGTCTTGGCAAAAATGATTGTTGTCAGTCCGGCGGGGACGGAAGCCTACAATAACGAATTGGGGCGAATGACAGCATTAAGCTACCCAGTAATTGTGCTGCCCACCATGGTGATTTTCTTTGTCGCACTTTACTATTTAATCAATTCTTTGAAAAAGCTAACAGGGCTTAAAATGGAAGAGATGTTTATTGAGCAGTAAATCATCTTTTTTATCAAAAAAGCGATAAATGGGGCCAATTTGGCCCCATTTTTATATCCTTTCTCTATTTTTTGGCAATCGAGTTAAATCAAGCTTCAACACCTTTGACCGTCGTTGATAGTTATACAATGATTTTTTCTTCGCGGGTAAATCTTCGATGCTTGCACAATCAAACCCCTGCTCTAAAAACCAGTGAATACTGCGTGTAGTCAAAGCAAACAAAGCTTTATATCCTTTTCGGCGTGCCTTGTTAATTACTGCTCGTAATAAAAAGCTGCCCCTGTCAGCATCTCTGTATTGTGGGTGGACCGCTAAACTCGCAAACTCTCCTACTTGTTCCTCTGAAAAGGGGTAAAGAGCAGCACATGCGATAATCAATCCATCTCGCTCAATTACGGTGAATTGCTCAATCTCCATTTCCAATTGCTCTCGAGAGCGTCTCACCAAATATCCTTGCTCTTCCAGTGGGCGAATCAAATTGAGTACACCATTAATGTCTGTAATCGTCGCACTGCGCAATTGCTCGGAACTTTGAGGGGCGATTTGTGTGCCTATGCCATCAAGTGAGAATAACTCCTGAAGCAAAGCCCCATCTTCTCGATAGCTGACAAGGTGACAACGGTGCACACCACCTCGACATGCTTCTATTGCCGCATGTAAAAACACAGCGGCACTTTTGCATGGTGAGTTACCATGTTCTTTGGCCAGTAGCTGCTCACCTTCATTAGGCATTAACTCAGCGATGGCTTCACCGTGTTCATCTAAAATACCCGCTTCATGACAAAACCCTAGCATTTTATCGGCATCTAGGCGCAACGCCACTTGAGTTGCGATTTCTTCAGCAGTTAAATTAAAGCTCTCCCCTGTCACAGAAGCAGATATAGGACCAAGCAACACGATACTGTTGTTATCCAGCTGATGGCGGATCCCCTCAACATCAATACGACGTACGCGACCTGAGTGATGATAATCAACGCCCTCGTCGATCCCAATGGGCTGAGCAATCACAAAGTTACCACTGACAACATTAAGAGAAGTACCTGACATTGGGGTACTACTGAGCGACATTGACAGCATTGCCGTAATGTCTAACTGCATAGCACCACTCACTTGCTTAATAATTTGCAAAGAGTCGCTGTCAGTTACGCGAATGTGATTGTGAAATTCACTGTGAATATCCGCATTTGCCAGAGCACTATCAAACTGAGGCCTTGCACCAAATACCAATACGATTTTAATGCCCAAACTGGTAAGTAAGGCAACATCATTGATGATACTGCGATAGCCTGGTTGATCAACCGCCTCTCCGCCAAGCATAACAACAAATGTTTTACCACGGTGAGCATTCACATAAGGAGTAGACTGACGAAAACCATCGACAAGTTCTGTAGTACGCACGAGCAATTTACCTTTTTCACAGATAAGTAAGTCTATTAATGAGCCCCTATCATATGGAATTAAAATTCAAAATAAAAGAATTTTTATTCGCACAGTTAATTTTTAGGAACCATAAGTAATTAGAAAGCCACTGTATGAACATTTCAAGAAAACATAATAGATTACAAATCTTGATGTTACATTTAAAACTTCTTATCACACAAAAAAATGTCATTCAGCCGAGTTAATAAAAGAAATTATTATTCAAATTAAAACTCTGATGTCGTAGCAAAGACTTCCCAGTGGCGTGGGAGTGGAAAAAACAACATGCGTATAATCAGTTAACTCTCACTACACACCCATGGTGCAGCAAAAAGCCTCCAACCGACAAGGCAATAAAAAGGCAGCTCTGCTATTGATGAGTAAAAGCGCAAGTGGATATGCGGTGCGTAAATGCGTAGATAATAGAATTAAATGACACCAAAGACCTCTATTTCTAAACCGATGATCAAGTAATACATAGCGCAGTAGGTTTAAAAATATTGCTTAATACTGAGCTGGATCAGATCACACAACTTAGTGCTCAATTTACTATTGAGCCTCTACTAGGCTTATCATGTAAGTAATGATTTAGTCGATTGTATTGAATCTAAAAATTAATGCCTAAATGGGGAGTACAACTACCCTTTATATCTAGCACAAAGCGTATTATTCGGCGCTATCCTTAACACAGCCTCTTGTCGAGAAAGATTAATTAATTCATTAATTTCAATTTATTATGCATATTTTTCATTTTATAAAGTTAAAAGCCACACATGGCATATATGTATGAATTTTAATCACCACAGCCGCCCCCACAGTTGTTGACAAAAAATATACAAACACATTAAATTTTTAAATGTGAACACATTTCGTTCACGTAAATAATGATAAAGGAAATATAAAAATGAATAAAAAAATAGCAATGGCCGTTATCGGTGCAGCCATGGGGCTAGGTACTTCACTTGCAGTATCAGCGAGTAACTTTGCTAACTATACCAATGGTTGTAACTGGAAAGGCTTTGGCACATTAGAAAATTACTGTGGTTATCAATATTATGTATGCCTAATGGGCGGTACTCCAGGCTACAACTGCCGTACAATTAAAGCCCAGTGTATGCGTGATTGTGCATAATACGCATAACCTTGAGCGATAACGTCGTTATCGCTCATCTATTTGTGAATAGGTAATCTAATGAATACAATAAAGTACCTCGCTCTATTTTTTCTCACTCTGGGTATCGGTTGGGCAGCTGGAACCTATGGACTGCAGGCTGTGCAAAGCGTGTTTGCAAGCCAACAAATAGAAAAAGGGGATTATGCCCCTTATGGTGTAACTGCACAGACACCAGTCAAGCTTTACACAACCCAATGGTGTCCTTTTTGTAAAAAAGCCGTTCAATATTTATCACAGCGTAATATCAAGTTTATCAACGTAGACATTGAGCAAGACCCTGAAGCCCTCAAAGAATTCGAGGCATTAGGAGGAGAAGTCCTACCTATTATTTTAGTCTCCGATGGCTTAATCAAAGGCTTTAATAAAGCGGCATTGGAAGCACAATTAAAAAACAATAACTTGCTTTAAGCTTACTTACCATCATAGGTTATCCGCTACACTTTGGTTGAAGTTACAGGCGAGCTACTTTACTCGCCTACTTATTATCAATATGACCACATATCGCTACGATTTAAACGCTCCACAGAAGAAGATTGCCGCTGTGTTTCACAAGGCAGAGTATTGAAGCTAGTTCACCGACTCCTTTAACGTCGCTCTCACACTTGGTACCAAGCGGCGGCTCACAGGCACCGTTTCACCGACTGTGAGCAACAGAGCGTGCTGGTTATTTGCACTGTGCAAGGTAAGCACTTCGTTCAAATTAACCAGATAAGAGCGGTGCGTCTTAACAAACATGGAAGGCAAACTCGATTCAAGCTGCTTTAACGGCCCTGAATAGAGTTTGTCAGTCCCATTTTTCATATAGAGTTCGACGTAGTCGCCCGCCGCTTTACAATAAGCGATATCCGTCATCGTGACATAGTCTGTTTTACCTGCAACAGACAATTCAAGCTTCGTTGGCGAATGTGATTGTTGATTTTGTGCAAGTTTCAACTCGAGCTTAGCGATATGCGACTGATCACGAAAATACTGCGCTTGCTGCAAATTATACTCTCTTGCTTGTCGTACAAATAAAAAAGCTAACAACAGTGCAATAATTACAAAGTATATAATTTCATGAAAACTCGCAGCCGCAAGGCAAATCGTGATTGCAACCGTACACTGAACCACAAACCAATTTAATAATGATGTATCACGACTTTGCCACCAAAACAGGGCTATTTGCACCAGACTAAATAGCAGCGGAATAAAAATCCCAGCGGTCGCCTTAACATCAAAGCCTGGCGCAAACAGTACCGCACTCAGAGATAAGAATCCGCCAATATATATCCAGTGCCAAGCGCGACTTCCTGCCACTTTAAAGGAGCTGTAAATCAGTAATATCACACCGAACAAAAATGATAACCCGACGACCAAGAGCAGCCGAATATCCTGCCAAAGATAATCGTAATTAAATAAACCACGAGACATCTCTGTGCCCAGTTGTAGGGCCGCTAATAAGCAAAGCGCCGAGAACAATTTAAAGTTTCGTCTTCCCTGATGCCTAAAGCTAATAGTTAGAAAATACAAAGCACCGAGCAAAAAAGCCCCGATCAAGATCAGACCAAGACGACTAAATGATTGAATATATTGCTTAGGGTCTCCATATTCACCAATTCCTAAATAATGAACAGGGTAATCAAGTGTGATTAGGCTATGGTGAGCCGACAAGGCCAATACCAGCTTATTTTGCGACACTAATATTTCTTCAGGTACATACATTACCTGATCCATTTTTCCCATTTGCTCTGACTTATCAGCGGCTGGCTGACCATTTTGTCCGATTAAAACCCCATTGAGATAAACACGAGATGCCGCTTTCGCAAATAAAAATAACCCGTATGGTGGCGAGAGCTCGGTAAGTCTCTGCGTGCGTTCAAACTCTAACTTTACCCATATAGCTTGATTTTGCGGGTCAAGCTTTGATAACTGAGTAACTTTACATGCAGGGCTTAAAAAGTCCGGTGGTTCGGATGTGATATATGGGCAAACCGTCACTTCTGCACTGCGATCAAAAGGCACTAGTTGCTGGCTACCATACGCAACACTCACGAAACAACTGAAGAACAACGTCGCCACGAAATAAAATACAAAATGACTGTTCACACTCTCTCACTTTCCTTTTACCACTTACCAGAATTTAACTACCGTTCACCCTGTAACCCTTTAATATCAGGTCATTCAAAGAAGTTTGCTACCCCTCAAAGTACATACTGCGTTTAATTGATGCAGACCAATACAGGAGCAATCTTATGCGATTTACAAATCATTTAGTAGCCACTTTAACATTGGCGTGTAGCTTTTATAATGTTGCCGATGAGCAAACACCCACTCTGAAGCTTTATGACAACGAAAAACAAATTCTATTCACGGCAAACAGTGGTGAAACCACTGATGCTGTTGAAGGTCACTTATGGGTACCTGAAAATAGAGATAACCCGAATAGCCGAAAAATCAGAGTTAACTATGTACGCTTTCCTGCCACAGGCAGTAAATCAGGCTCACCGATTGTTTATCTGTCTGGAGGCCCCGGCGGCTCAGGTATCGGCACGGCCAAATGGCGACGCTACCCATTATTTCAAGCGCTCAGAGAATTTGGTGACGTCATCGCACTAGATCAAAGAGGCACAGGTAAGTCCGAGCAAGCGGCACCTTGTGTATCAACGCACAAACTCGCGTTAAATAAGGTCATCAGTGCCGAGCAAGTAACCCAAAGCTACCGAGCAGCGGCTCGCGAGTGCTTTGCCTCATGGAAATCACAAGGTTATGATATTTATGGATATAATTCTAACCAAAACGCTTTAGACATTGACGATATACGTACCCACTTAAACGCAGATAAGGTCACGTTATGGGGTATTTCATATGGCAGTCACTTAGCCCTAGCCGCTATGAAACTATTCCCCCAACACATTGATAAGGTGATCATTGCCAGTGCTGAAGGCCTCAATCAGACTGTTAAGCTTCCAGCACAAACAGACCTCTATTTTAAAAAGTTACAAGTAGTCATCGATCAACAAGCATTGAAAACAGACATACCAAACTTGTCTGCCCTGATGAAACGAGTACATGCAAAATTAGATGAAACGCCCAAGCAGATAACTATACAAAATAGAGATGGCTCCATGACAAAGCTGCTTTTCCAAACTCATCACTTGCAAACACTAGCCGGTAAAATGATTGCGGACCCTAATCACTACCTTGCAATACTGCTGCATATTTATCTCGGGTTAGATAATGACAACACTGAACTATTAAGCGCAGTGCTTCAGCGCGGTATGTTTAACGATGAGCCCATCACGTTTAAACTGATGCCACTGGCGATGGATATTGCATCTGGGATCTCTGCTGCGCGTTTAGCGCAAGTGAAGCAACAAGCACGGACTTCTCTGCTCGCAGGGCAATTGAACTTCCCTATGCCACACTTGAACATGCTAGATAACCAACTAGATTTAGGCGATGAATTTAGAACAGAAGTGCAATCCTCGATTCCAACATTGCTATTTTCTGGGAGTCTAGATGGTCGCACCTATCCAGAATCACAAGCCCAAACAGTAAAGGGCCTTAGTAATCTCACCCATATCACTGTCAATCATGCTGGACATAACTTGTATACCAGCTCACCTGAGGTGCTAGTTCGAATGAAAACATTTTTGGCTGGCAAAACAGTCAGTCAAGATCCAATCAATTTGCCACTGCCACAATTGCGTATGCCAGAACGCTAAAGCCACAAGCTAGATTGAAAAGAGCCTAGGATGTGATGAGCATCCTAGCCTTTCATTGCCCGGCAACATCAATACCACATGGTTTTAAACTAAACCCAACTCTATTGCTTTAAGCACCGCCTGAGTGCGACCTTGCACTGTAAGTTTGGCGAGTATATTTGACACATGATTACGTATTGTCCCCTCAGAGTTACTTAACGCTTCAGCAATGGATTTATTCGCCATACCCAAAGATAGACACTTTAATACCTGTAACTCTTTTGTCGTCAATACCAGTTGTGGCGCTATCTGCTTTTGCAGCAAATAATCCGTCAGTGCGGGTTGCAACACTTTCTCCCCTGCAACCACCCGCTTAATGGCATCAATTAACTCTTCTAATTCAATGTTTTTTAATACATACCCTTTCGCACCTAAAGCCATAGCATTAACCAGCACTTCGCAATCTTCAAAGGTAGTAATAATCAGTATTGGTGGTGTCTTTTTTATGTTGTTTTGCAGCGCACGTAAGACCCCTAAGCCATCTAACTCAGGCATACGCATGTCCAATAACACCACATCAAAATCTCGCTGTTCGAGCTGACTTAGCGCATCCACGCCATTTTCAGCTTGGCCATCGACACAGATTGCATCACTTAAATTAAGTAAATTAGCCAGCCCAAGCCTTACTAAAGTCTGATCTTCAACCAATAAACACGAAATCAATGGCTATCTCCTTGCTCTAGAGGGAGTGATATCATGCTGACTAAGCGATGACCTTCCAGCAGCTGTTGAAAATCACCATGGAGTTGCTCAGTGCGCTCTTTTAGACCCGACAGCCCATTGCCCATTTTCGGAATGCAAGACTCCGGCTGGTTGTGCCAAGCCTTTGCTAACACATACTGCCTATCGGATTGATGAACAATCTGAACTTTAAAATGGAACTGCTGAGCCTGAGTATGCTTTAGTGTATTGCTGACCATCTCTTGGCAAAAACGTACGATACACAAGGCGTGCTGCTGTGAAATAGACGCATCTTTTACCTCAACATCTAGACTACATGCCAGCGTTGGCGTCAATGTAAATATGCCTTCTAGCGCCTCTTTTAATAAAGGTTTATCACTGCGCTGTGTAGAGACAATATCCCGTACTTCAGACAGTGCTTGTTGGCTTAATTGATGGCAAGTATTCACAGTTGCGGCAACGCTCTCTGGCGCTGTGCGTTTTACAAAATCAAGATGAATACTCAAAGCAGTGAGTTTGTGACCAAGCGAGTCATGCAACTCTCGAGAAATATGCTGCCGCGTTTGGAAAGCTGACATCGCCCCCATCATGTGCTGCGCCGCCTTAAGCTCTTTATAGTTTTGGCGCGATTGGTAATGCATATTTAAACTCTCAATAATACGGCGGCTTACAAACCAATTCATACTGCAAAAAAACAACCAAACGACAAACGTTACCCAAGGAATATCCCCTTGCCACCTGTCAAAATGCTCAATACCGTATACTGTCATTGCCAAGGTGATAGCTGCCATTACCTTGGCAAAAGAAAAGTGCGGGCTAAACACCGCTGCAAACATCACCAAATGAATAAAAAGCAAAGATGTTGAGGTAAGAGGGATCAGTCCAAGTATTAAAATCAAGTAACCAAGGGCAACTGCAAAGACGTGTTTATTGGGGTGTTTGAGCACATAAAGTAGCAGCAATAGTATCGATAAACTGACTGGTAACTGCAACATCAAGGCAATCGGTGAGTTGGCAAAATAGGCACAGGCACACGTCACTCCCAACCATGAGGCAATGGTTGAAAACCGCCAGTCCGTCGTGTGTCTTATTTGAATATCCATTGCGAGCACGCTTTTATTTTTTGAGCCATTATTGCAAATATCTCGGGCCAAAAACAGTGACAGATGTCATAGTGAAAATAGACCAAATGTGACTGGTTAGGAAAAGACTGAACACGCTAGCATGTGAACATTCTCAGCATCATGGAGGTCACTCATGCATCCCCCATCTAGATTTAATTTTATTGATAATTTACGGTGTTTTGCACTACTGCTTGGCATCGTATTTCATGCCGCTTTGGCGTACAGCCCTTACTTTCATAACATTTGGCTCAGTGCAGACTCAAGCAAGGCTGTGATTTTTGATGGCCTGACACATTGGTTACACTTATTTCGAATGCCAGTCTTTTTTGTCATCGCTGGGTTTTGTAGCGCATTAATCATCACTAAAAAAGGCGCTGCGACATTTATTAAGCAAAGGCTAAAACGTATCTTGCTGCCATTTTTAGTATTTTTACCTCTGGTCATTGCATCGTTTATTCATGTACTGAGTTGGGGGGCTGACATAGCAACACCTTTACCACCTATTTATGCCGCTTTTAATGCCATGACTGAGCCTCAAATAAGCACTGCGCATTTGTGGTTTTTGTGGATTTTAATACAACTTTGCCTGTTGCACTGGAGTGTTTACCACATCTCAGGGTCACTACATAAGAGGCTAAATTGTACCGTTAATATGGCTATATATCCGCTCATTTTGATGGCGTGCTGCTTTGTGACATTGCTCGCCCAGCCTACCCCATTTCCGGCGCCCGATAAGCTTTTGCCACAACTTTGGGCATTAACTTTCTATGGTGCTTTTTATTTATTTGGCATTATTCTTTTCCACAATCCAGCTCTTTTCAAGCGCGCTCATAGCGCTATTTTACCCTTGTCGCTCACCGCAATTCTCTCATTGACTGCTTACTTAGTTTACCTGCCTGAGGCCCCCACTCTTCAACAGGTCATCGCAGCGGCCAAGCAAGGCGCATTTACCCCAAGCGGTATACAACATATGCAAGTCGTGGCGATTCAAGCAGTGGCCATAGTCAGCTGGACAACCCTAATTCTCTTGCTCGGCTACCGCTTTTTTAACCAGAAAAATAACATCTGTCGTTATTTATCCGACGCATCATATTGGGTGTATTTAATCCATGTTCCCGTGCTGCTATACATACAAATGCCATTGATAAATACAGCGTTACCAGCCATTGTAAAGCTCATTATCAGTGTAGTGGGTACCCTGAGCATCTCACTGCTAACCTACCACTTTGCAGTCAAGCACACCGTAATAGGTCGGTTATTGACTGGCAACCACAAAAACATAAAGAAACAACGTGACGTGCATACTTAAAAAATGCAGTGACTAGGTAAAAATGGGGGCCATACAGGCCCCTATTTTTTATCATTAAGAAGACTGAGCAGCAGACTCAGCAGGCGCTTGCACTTGAGCTTTTTCTCCTAAAATACGGTGCGTAATAGTACCCGCTGTCATCGAGCCAGATACATTTAATGCCGTACGTGCCATATCAATTAATGGCTCAATTGAAATAAGCAATGCAGCGATGGTCACTGGTAAGCCCATGGCAGGTAGTACAATCAATGCCGCAAATGTTGCACCACCGCCCACACCTGCAATACCAAATGAACTGATAGCAACAATGGCAACGAGCGATAATATAAATGAAATATCCATCGGGTTGATACCGACGCTCGGTGCGACCATCACAGCCAGCATCGCAGGATAAATACCTGCACACCCATTTTGACCAATCGTCGCACCAAATGACGCTGATAAGTTTGCAATCGCAGGCGGTACATTCAGCTTGTTGATTTGCGTATCAACATTCAGTGGAATAGTGGCTGCGCTACTGCGAGACGTAAACGCAAATGTAAGTACAGGCCAGATTTTTTGGAAAAACTGCTTTGGACTGACGCCAAATAGACCCACTAACACTCCATGTACCACAAACATTAAGAAAATAGCCACATAAGATGCGACAATAAAGCCTAATAAATTTGTGATATCAGCCAAACTTGATGTGGCAACTACCTTTGCCATCAGCGCCGCAACCCCATATGGTGTCAGTGAAATCACCATTTTCACCAGTCGCATCACAACCGCTTGTAGGGTTTCAACAAATGTGCGGATGGGTGCTTCTAGCTCTTCACGTTCACTCATCACCTTACGCGCTGCAATGCCTACCAAAATACCAAAAATCACCACCGCGATGATAGAAGTTGAACGCTCCCACGCTAAGTCTTGGAAGATATTGGTTGGGATAAAGCTCAGTAACATTTGTGGAATTGACAAATCACTGACGGTTTCACTGCGAGACTCCAGCACGGCAATACGAGATGTTTCGCGTGCGCCTTCTGTCAAACCTTCAGCACTCAACCCAAATAATTGAGTAATAAAAATACCGATCAGCGCTGCTACCATGGTCGTCACTACCAGCACTGAAATCGTGATACCACTAATTTTGCCCAAAGCCCCCGACTTATCTAATCGTACAACCGCTGCCACCATAGACACCAATACCAAAGGCATAATGATCATTTTCAACAGTGCAACATAACCACTGCCAACTACATTGGTCCAATTTAGGGTTTCAGTTATGGCTTGATGTCCCTCTCCCAGGAAAAACTGTAAGGCAAGACCAAATACGCTGCCTAATGACAGGCCGATTAAAACGAGGCGAGAAAGTGTTGCCCCTTTTTTCTGGGTTTGAAATAAAATAATGAGAATTGCAGCAAAAACAGCAAGGCTCACCATGGCGATGAAGGACATATAGTTACCTTTGAATGATTCGTACGAGAGAAATTCTAAAAAGAAGATAAATCGGAATTTTTATCTAGTGTGCACAGTAATAAATTATTGCGATACTGCAAAGAATGATTAGGAATGATATATATTTTCAAGTTATGGATGTGCTGATTTATTGACTGACACGGCTATCCTTTGCTCAAAAGTACGCATACAAACTGCGCAACTTGTCTAGCTGTCATCATAATACTCTTATTTACTCACTATCAATTTCTATTTGTAGTGCTTCTAGTTGTTCTAAAATGGCCAAAAACTTTTCTCCAAATGGTGTTACTAGGTATTCCACTCGAGGGGGGAGCTCATTAAAAACCTGTTTATCTAAAATACCAAATTCAACATTACGCTTTAAACATTGGTTGAGCACCTTGGTCGATAAGCCCTCAACTTGACGCACCATTTCTCCGGGCCGGTTTACCCCTGCATTCAATAGCTGATATACCGTCAAAGACCATTTACAGCCATAAATGGTTTCTACCATGCGCGCGCTGGATTGTGGCGCTAACTTTCTTGAAAATTTTTTTTCTTGTGATGTCATAAAGATGTACCAAAAAGTACCTAGCTAACCAAATTGTACTTACTATTCAGAGGCTTTTATTAAATTTAATCTTATCACGACTTTTTAAAACAAGAGATGTGATTATGACTTTTTCAAATTCAGGCATTGCCCTTATCATTGGTGGCTCAAGCGGTATGGGATACGCAACGGCTAAGCAACTTTTACAAGCAGGCGTCTCAGTCGAGATTGTCGCTAATAATCAACACAAGTTAGATTCTGCGATCAGTGCATTAAGTGAGTTTGGCACCGTCACTGGCAAACAAATCAATCTGTATGACACTCAGTCAGTGATGACGTTCGCAGAAGAAGTCGCGAGTTCTTCAACACACTATCGCTACCTTGTTAACGCAGCAGGTTATTTCTCACCCACGCCTTTTATTGAGCATTCACTTGCAGACTATGACAAATACCATGATTTAAATAAAGCCACCTTTTTACTCACGCAAGGCGTAGTTAAGAATATGCAACGTTTCAATGGGGGTAACATGGTCAATGTTGGTTCAATGTGGGCGAAACAAGCAATCAAAGCTACCCCCTCTAGTGCATATTCTATGGCTAAAGCTGGTCTCCACGCGCTTACCCAGCACCTCGCGATGGAATTAGCGGATAACCACATCCGCGTCAATGCCGTTGCACCGGCAGTCGTACACACCCCCATTTATGGCGCATTCATACCACCAGCAGAAATTAAGCAAACCTTAGCTGCATTTAATGAATTCCATCCCATAGGCCGTATTGGTGAACCAGATGATGTTGCCAACAGTATTTTATTTTTATTATCCGATGAAGCAAGTTGGGTGACTGGCACTATTATGGATGTCGATGGCGGTGTGATGGCAGGTAGAAACTAACACACTTTGAAACGGTGCTTTAAACCAAAGAGGTCAGCATATGCTAAACATGAATTTTGCAGAGCGAGTAATTATTAACACAGCCAAGCAACCTTGGCTTGCTAGCCCCGCCAAAGGGGTTTGGCGTAAACCATTAGAACGCGAGGACAAAGAGTCTGGGCACACTACCAGTATTGTAAAATACGAGGCTGGTTCCGCCTTTAAGCCTCATCCACATCCGTTTGGTGAAGAGATATTTGTTCTTGAAGGGGTTTTCTCTGATGAACATGGTGACTATCCAGCAGGCACCTACTTACGAAATCCGCCAAATAGTGTGCATGCGCCATTTAGCAAACATGGCTGTGTGATTTTTGTAAAACTCAATCAGTTTGATGAGCAGGACCTAACAACCGTCAGAGTAAACACACATGAAACACCTTGGCAACAAGGGCAAGGTAATTTGCAGGTGATGTCACTGCATAGCTTCGCGCAGCAACATACGGCGTTAGTCAAATGGCCAGCCAATGAGCGATTTATCCCGCACACACATTTTGGTGGGGAGGAGATCCTAGTGCTTGAAGGCGCGTTTATTGATGAACAAGGTCAATATCCACAAGGCTCTTGGCTTCGAAACCCGCACTTAAGCCAACATACACCGTTTGTTGAGCAACCGACAGTTATATTGGTGAAGGTCGGGCACCTTGCCATCAACTGAGCAGCCATGCTTTGGCGTTGTTGTCATAGACCTTACTTGGTTATAATCCACAGCATCGCACCCTATTTCACAGCAGAATCGGAGCCCCTGATGAAAAAACTCTCTAAAGTGCAAGAAAAACAACAAGCACTCGTACTTGATGTGGCAGATAGACTCGAAGCACAAGCGCGAGAAGAGATCCCCGGCATGCTACAATGCTGGTTTGATATGGAATTTCATTTATTTCCGAGTTCTTTATTACTGTGCTTTCAATTCGAGAATGAGCAAGCCTTGGAAGCGGCAAAACCCGATTTACTCAAATGGCAAAAACGTCTTAGCGCCGCCATGGTGAAAAAAGGCGTTATCTTAAAAGATATGCGCAAACATTTGGTCTTTACGATGAATGGACCTGAGGATTAAACTTCATATATTTAGCCTGACCAAGCGGCAGTAAATATGATATTGCCGCTCTCCACCTTTATCTACACAGCCCAGTAGAACAACTAAACAAGTTAAGCGTGCCCCTTGTCATTACCTAATCTTTGAGATCTAAAGTGCACATCTTGCATTTATTCGTTTAGCATAAGCAGGTTATATAGTACTGTCAGACGCTGAACATAAAGCCATCCTTCGCGAATACACTTCTGACAATAAATTTATTGTCAACATACTTAACTATAGAACTGTTGTCAAAGGAGGCTCCAATGGCTGGGCAAGTGGCATTTGGAAAGTATTACTTTCCAAGAGAAAAAGATGAAAATAGAATATGGCGTCGTTTGAAGCGTGGCAGTCACCTACTATTACTAGCACCTAGGCGTGTTGGAAAAACATCGCTACTTAGGCATTTGGAATCTCAACCCAAAGAGGGTTATGTATTCTTATATAACATAGTGCAATCTTGCCCTTCAGTTCATGAATATTACAAATGTATTATTGATAACTTATTTAGATCAGAATTTACCAATAAACTCAGTAAACTCACACAGTGGAGTACTGAAAAGCTAAATGATTTAAAAACTAGTATAAAAGGACTCAACATCAGTGAAGCTGGTATCGAGTTTGCTAACCAAGAGCAACTCCTAACACACCATGACCTCAAAGCAGTACTTGAGAAAATCAAAATAAACCAAAAGCTCATAATAGTCATTGATGAATTCCCTGACGTATTGGAAAAAATACATACTGAACATGGCCAAGCTGCAGCTGAGCAATTTTTGGCAGGCTGCCGAGAGCTTGTTCAGGAGCCAAGTTTAGATCAAAACATTCAGTTTATTTTCACCGGCTCTATTGGGCTAGATTCGCTTGTAAATAAATTAAACTTATCCGATCTAATCAATGTATTGATGACCGTCACAGTGACCCCTTTAACTACTGAAAAAGCACTGACGTTTATCGATTTTGTTTCCACTGAAGATAAAGAAAACCTGCTATTGTC
This sequence comes from Pseudoalteromonas luteoviolacea, assembly GCF_001750165.1. Taxonomy (NCBI): domain Bacteria; kingdom Pseudomonadati; phylum Pseudomonadota; class Gammaproteobacteria; order Alteromonadales; family Pseudoalteromonadaceae; genus Pseudoalteromonas; species Pseudoalteromonas luteoviolacea. The sequence goes on along the minus strand of NZ_CP015411.1, from coordinate 673,446 downwards.
CAATGAGATAAAACTCTATTTGTTAGAAAGGTTGGGGTGGTTCATGCCCTATTATATCGAGACCTTAGTATTGAGTGTCGAAGATCATTGCTGTGAAAATGACATAACCTGCCCATCACAGCAAGACATTGATATTGCTTATGAGCAGCTATTTACACAAAACTACCTGTCAAACTTCAACCATTGGGCTGAGCGACTGAATAGGTTAGAAAAGAGCGAGCAAAGATTTGCATATGAATCGCTCAATCATATTGCAGCACATGGTGAAATCACATTATCTGACTTACACAATATCAAGGCATCACCAACCAATGCCGCCGTTAATACCAGTTACGTCATCGACTGCCTAAAACATGATGGCTACATTTTCGAAAATGGCGACGATGCATTTGAATTTACATCTCCTATGTTAAAAGAGTGGTGGAGGCGCCATGCAGCTAGATAACTACAAAGAGGGTATTAAGCTTTATAATACTCAAAATACTTCAGCCCATATGGTAAAAAGCAACTTTGTTATCAGGCTAAGGCAATATAAGAAGCTGTGGCAATCAATTAAAGATGCCGATATGGCACACCCTGAACAACACTATATTATACAAGGTGTTAGAGGCTCAGGAAAAACCACCATGTTGCGCCGGTTGGCAATTGAGGTCGAAGAAGATCAACAACTCTCCTCTTGGCTCATACCAATCACGTTCAAAGAAGAAGAGTATGGGATTAGCTCACTCTTTACATTTTGGGAGCGGCTCGCTGAAGAGTTGGCCGAGTTTAACAGCGCCCTGTTTGGTACCTTGTTCGAGACAGTGGATGATCTAGAGGATAACGAAATAAAACAGCTGATTGCTGTCATCGATCAAACGCTCATTACACACAATAAAAAGATTATCTTATTTATTGATAATATCGCCGAGTTATTTGAGCCGTTTTCGCAACACGAAGGGGAGATACTCCGAGAAGTCCTCACTACCAATAATAATATCCGTATTTTTGGTGGCTCAGCCGTTAGGCTCGAAGCCTTTTTTGACAATACGGCCCCCTTTTATCAATTTTTTACCGTAGAAACCCTAACCGGCTTGAAAAAGAATGAAACGATTGCACTGCTCAATAAACTCAGTGAACATGCCGGTGAAAAAGAACAACAAACACTCAAATTACTGTTAAAAAATGAGCCGGAAAAAGTCGAGTCCATCCGCCGCTTAACTGGGGATATTCCGCGTACCATGGTTATATTATTCAATATACTAGTAGAGGGTGCAAAAGGCAGCACATTTAGGCTACTAGAAGAAACCATTGATAAAACAACCCCCCTTTACAAACATCGTATGGACGATTTAACCGCTCAGCAAAAGCCCATCGTCAATGCCATTGCCCTTAATTGGGATGCGATCTCAGTCAAAGAACTTACCGAGAAAACAAGACTCCCCAGCAAGCAAATTTCCGCACAGCTCAGGCAACTTGAAAAGCAGTGGATCATCGAAAAAACCACAACTCACACCAAAAACCACTTATATGCTTTAAAAGAACGCTTTTTCAATATTTGGTACTTAATGCGCTATGGGCGTCGTAAAGACAGAAAAAAGGTATCTGGCTCACCCAGTTTATGGAAATATGGTGCTCTGGAGAGGATTTATTAAAAAGAGCCAATGTGTTTGCTCAGCAACTTAACCGGGAATGTCACCCGCACGCAGCAGTTATGATTGCCAATGCTTTTGTCTGCAGTGAGCAGCTTCCATTTGACGAAAAAACAAAAATTTCCTCTGCCATCTCTCAATTTTTAGATAAATCAGGGAATGGCAACCTGCAAAAAGAACTGCTCCCCATTGAAAGCAGTGCCGTACAACAGGATCAAGAGTTAGTTAAACTACTCAAATTGCTTCTTGAACATGGCGATAAAACCCCCACGAAAGAGACTCAGCAACTAGAACAGAAACTATTAGAGAGCAGCAATACTCTCATGCTAGGCTGTTTTTATTATATATTAGAGCAATTTGAAAAGGCTGAGCACTATTTAAAGCAACTTGACGATGCTGGTGCGCGTTTCATGCTGCTGGTCATTTACTCTATACAAGAACAAACAGACCAAGTAATTGAGTTGGCGTATGAATGTATTAAGGAGGGCTATTTTGAAGCTGCATTACTATTAGCCTATGCCTATGTAAAGCAACGCGACTTCTCAGAGGCTGAAAAGCACTATCTCTTGGCAATTGAAAAAAAGGTTGAGAGCAGTCAAAGCAAACTAGCCAACTTTTATTATGATAGAAATAAAATGGAACTTGCTGAAAAATATGCGCTGCTTGCATATCATGCAGGTGAGGATGAAGCACTATTTACACTACTTGCCATCTACCAAAAACAAAGCAAATATGATGAGGCTGAAACACTGGCATTAACAGAGATCAGCAAAGGTAATACCGATGAACGCCTCTATATTTCACTTGTTTTTTCTCGTATATATCAAGGTAAATTGGACGCCGTAGAATCCTACTTGCAAACAGAGCAACTACTCCATTACAACTTCATTGCCGCTCATTTTTATCTCGCTAAAAATGAACTGGAACAGGCCAAAACACATGCATTGAACTCGTATCAGCAAGATAACTTTTCACCTGCACATAAGCTACTAGCCCTTATTTACACTCAAGAAGCCAAGTATGATCTTGCTGAAAAGCACCTACTAGAAGTCGCTTCCGAAGACCCTATTGCTCAATTAAAACTGGCTTCCCTTTATTTTAATCAACCGCAGCTCAAACCGAAGGAGCATGCCCTTTCCTTAATTGCACAAATTGAAGAGATACCGCAAGCAAGTAACCCCCTTGTTATTCAAATTTTATTGTGGAATAACCAATTTGACCAAGCTGCTGAAAAAATGAGTCAAATCTTAAGCACTTGTGCTCAACAAATTGATGATTATGAGGAAACGCTGATCCAACTGTTCACTTTCTTTTTAGCAAAAGGTCAAACTAATTTAGTCTGCCGTTGGTTCAAGGAGTATGACTTATCAGAACGCTTTAAACCTCTTTATTACGCTTTGATGTCACTCATGGAAAGTACCTATCCAAATGAGCACTTGCGCATGGGAAGTGAATTACAAGAAACCGTTGACGAAATATTGCAACACATAGATTTTTTAGCACAAACGTATAAATAATCTGGCGGGGCCTTGATTGGCCCCTCGTTTTTCATCATCAACGTCGCGCTAACCTTGTCTATGCCACTTTTCACTATGAACAAAATCTATCCAAAAGCGCAATAACCCTTCAAATACTTGGTTTTATAACGCTTAGCATGATCATATATTAGGGACGTTTCGTATTTAGCCTACTTATACCTAATGCCATAGTGGCTCACCTCATATAGCAAAAAAGTATATTTATTGAGCGCTTGGTATCTAGCAATAAGTGTATTAAGGAATAGAAAATGAAAAAAGCATTCTTAGCAGCAGGTATAACCGCCTTCTTCTGCGCTGCTATCTCTACACATGTTCAGGCAACACATCAAATTGGTGAAATGGCGCATAGTAAAATCATTAATAACCAAGGCAAACAAGTTGGCACAGCTCACTATACCCAAGGCAATGAAGGTGTCGTGATTGAAATCATTGCCCAACAATTACCTGCGGGTAAACATGGCATGCACTTCCATGAAGTCGGCACCTGCGTTGACAAGCACCATTTCAAAAAAGCAAAAGGGCACATCATGCCATCGGGAAAACCGCATGGATATTATCACCCTGAAGGGCCCCACGAAGGTAACTTACCGAATTTAATTGTTCGTGAAGATGGCACGGTGCATGTGGAGCTGTATACCGAACTTGTTTCAATCAGCGGTCGCGGTAACAAACCCGCCTTATTGGATGACAATGGCTCCGTACTGATGATCCATGCCAATGAAGATGATCACCTCACTCAACCTATCGGTGGTTCTGGTAGCCGTATTGGATGTGGACTGGTTGTTTCAGGCAAGTAAGTGACCAAAGTCATTACCCACATGACTTTGACCATATCATTCATTACTCAGCGTAATCGGTTTCAATTATCCTGCGCCACGGTTGAGTCGTATACGCAAATCTTCACGCACTTGCGCGTGTTGTGTTAGCAAGGCTTTAAATTGCATTTCGCCTTGCAATGGGGCGAGTAAATGATCTTGCGTCAATGTCCACCACTGCTGGTGAAAAGATTCTATCCACCCCATTTCAAGGGCTTGGCTTAAATAAACCAGTGCCTGTTTCTTATTACCAAGCTGCGCATGCACTTGGGCCAGTACAAACCGCACTTGAGTTTGATCAAACACGAGTTGCTGCTGCAGAAACTTATCGACCTCTTGAAATAAAGACGCTGCATATTCCGTGTTATCTAGCTGCTTTATCACAGCGGCATACAAGGTAACCGCTTGATAATTATCTGCCGTCAAATCAAAAGAGCCTCGGTCACTGTGATTTTGCCACTGGGGATAAAGTTGCAGCAAAGTCTGTTTTGCCGGCTCGAATTGTTCACCGCGAAATTGCGCATACGCCAACTCTAGACGGGCTTGCGCACTGTAAGGTAGTTGAAATACGCGATTTTGTATCCGTGCTAAAATCTGCCTGTTTTGCTTCTGCTCACTTAATGTCAGTAGGTGTAAAGTATGTCTGAAATGGCCATGCAGTGGCTGCATTTTTTCTAATAAATGCGCTGCAGCCTGTTTTGCGCCCACACTTAAATACGCCAATACCTGCTGCTCACACACTTCAATACTAGAGCACGTATCGAAAAGCTCAGGTGCCTGTTGGTGCCAGGTAAACATCTGAGAAATAGAAGAGGCAGAATGCCTATTCACTTTTGCAGTGTCGAGTAGTCGAGTATCTGAGTTGGCTTCTAATTGAAGCGCTTGCTGATATAAACGCTGTGCAGAGTCGGGTCTAGCCATCGACATCAATAAAAAGCTCAACGCCCGTTTTAAAGGTGCTGATAGCGGATTTAAAACGATTGCTTGTTCTAAATGTGAAACCGCGTCTGACTGTTTACCCATACGGGTAAGCATTGTGCTATACCATAGGTGGGTAATTGCACTGTTTTGCACCGCTAGAGACTGCTCAAAAGCAATTTTCGCCTGTCGGTACAGTGCAAAATCTCCAGTTGCTTTGGCTTTATCCGATAACAGCATCCCATACGTTGCCAATGCCATGGGCGAGTGTGGCTTAAATTGCAAGGCAGCTGAAATGTGTGGCATCGCCGCATCTATTGCATCCAGCTCGGGCTGATTGCCATAAGTATGCAAAAAGGCGTAACTAATGGCCAAACCAATATGCGCATCAGCATAATCAGGCTCAAGGTCTAAACTGTGTTGAAAATAACTAACCGCTTTGTGCAATGCCTCAGGGCTGCGTTGACGCCAATGATATTGACCCATTAAGTACCACTCATACGCCTGTGCATTAACTCTCAATTGCTCAGGTTGTCCCTTCTGAAAATGAGGAGAGATCACCCACCTCAAGTAAGTACTTACATCATCTTGAAGTTCAAAAGCATCGGATGTTTTACCATCAAATCTTTTTGACCATAGTAATTGACCAGATTGGGAATTGACGATCCGAATTTGAACACGTAGTTGCTCACTTACTTTTTGAATACTGCCAAGCAATACATTCTCAACTTGCAGTGCACGCCCAATTTCGGTGACATGATTGCTATTTTGGTAGCGAAACGAAGAGTCTCTAGAAATCACTTTCAGGGATTTAATTTGAGAAAGCTGAGCTATGATCTCATCAGATAGACCTGCCGCAAAATACTGACTGTCTTGTTGAGCACTCAAATCCTCGAAGGGCACTACGGCAATTGAGTCAATGTGTATCTGCTCAATGTCGCCATCCTCACGGCTTAATATCCATTGCCATATAGTTACGCTGAGGACAATTAAGCCCAGCATTAGCCTGTATTTAATTGGCAGTAAAAATTTTTTTGTCCTGACTTCATGAGGTTCACGCTCAATCTCTTGAACTTGTGCAACTAAAACATATCCTTCATTCGGGATTGTTTTAATAAATTTAGGGTTACGAGCGTCATCATCGAGGGCTTTGCGAATTTTACTCATCGTGACGGATAAAATATCCGTTGTGACCACTTTACCCGCCCACACCTGTTCAAAGATGCGGTCTTTGCTAAGCGTATTGCCCGCTTCATGGATCAAAAGCATCAATAGCTGCATGCTTTTATTGTCCAGCGTCCGTGTCTGCTCGCCATTACTGATGCTATTGTGCTTGGGGCATACACGCCAAGGGCCCAACTGAAACTGCTGACTATGTTTCATTGGCCCCCTCTACAATTTCCCAACCCATTGTTTGAGTCACACTTATCCACTGTAAAACCCTATTTTTATTATGATTGACTCAGTACGTCACATGCAAAAATAACAAAAGTAACCTTGGAACTTTGCAAGATACTTTGATTTATCATCAGGCTGAGCCAAAAACCCGTTTGACCACCTTGCTTAGCTCCTTTATACCCTACACTTAACAATATGAAATTTATAGATATATTTTCCCACATCTATACTTTGGAAGATTTAAGGTGTTTTAAGTTGTTCAATTTAGTTTGCCATATAGCCTGTGGTCATATTGCATTAAACTTAAGAGGCTCGTATGACCACACAATTAAAATTACAAAGCGTTATTGCATTCACTCTCCTGTTGGGTAGCAATGTAACAGTACAAGCAAGCAATCCAATTAACACCGACACGAAAACCACTGGGCCTTATCTTGGGCAAACACCGCCCACTTTAACACCTAAACCATTCGCCCCTGGCATTGTTGATACTGATGCGTACCTTGAAAGTGAAGTACTGTTTTTACCTGACATGAGCGCCCTGTCTTTCACCCGCTATGGTGAGCAGGCCGACTCCACTTTTTACGTCATGCAATACCAAAACAACCAGTGGTATCACAAGCAAATTCCTGCCGAACAAGTCAAAACATATAGTGAGCAATTCAGCCCAAGTGTTGAAAAGCTTAAAAATATTCCTGTGTTTAAAAACATTCCTGTGGTCGGCTACACAACATCATCTGCCGGTACTCACTATTTTTATGTGTTAGATTTAAAAGATGGTAGCGGTCATATGAGCTATTCGCGACGTATTAATGGCCACTATGAAACCCCGATTAAAATGAGTTCAGCCATTAATCAAGGCAAATATATTGCTCACCCTTTTATTGCCCCAGATGAATCTTATTTGATGTGGGACGCCGAAGCTGACGGAGCAAATACGCCTGATATCTTCATCAGCTTTAAGCAAAAAGACGGCACATGGGGCAAGGCCATCAATATGGGCGATACCATCAATACCCCACGGTATGAACAAAGACCTAAAGTCACGCCAGATGGCAAATACTTGTTTTATTGGAAAGGCGATGTAAAAACCAAAGCTGACGGCAGCCGCTATGTCGAAGGCGGCCCCCATTGGGTAGATGCCAAAATCATTGACACCCTGAGGCCAAAAACATAGCAGTGCCATCTCTTAAAATACGAATAACAAAAACCAGATTCAACGCTGGTTTTTGTAAATTGCTGAGCAAACATACTCACGTTAATTTTAGTGAGTATTTCCTCTCATCACGCCAGTTTAAAGCGGTTGATCATTCTCATCATGTCTTCAGACACCTGACTCAGCTCCTCACTGGCGGTGGCCATTAACGTGGACTCACTGGCAAGCGAAGTCGAGCCATCGTTTAAGTTGGCCACATTTTGATTAATACCATTCACCGTCATCGTTTGCTGCTCAGTGGCGGCAGATATCTGCTGGTTCATGCCTTGAATCGCGTGGACCTCTTGTGCAATCTCATTAAGCGCATCACCTGCTGATGATGAGATCTCTGAGGTATTTGACGCTTTTTCAGCGCCTTTACTCATCACCTCTACAGCTTGCTCTGCCCCTGCTTGAAGTTTTTCAATAATGGTTTGAATTTCAATCGTTGACTCTTGTGTACGCAGTGACAAGGTGCGTACTTCATCAGCCACCACCGCAAAGCCTCGTCCAGCCTCACCGGCACGAGCTGCCTCAATCGCCGCATTGAGGGCCAATAAATTGGTTTGCTCTGCAATGCCTCGGATCACCTCTAATACCGTATCCACATTGCGACTATCGGCTGCCAGTCGCGCTATCACTTGGCTGGCTTCACCAATGTCTTGTGCCAACAATTGTGATTTTTGAATATTGCATTCAATGATCTCTAAGCTTTGCTCAGTTTGCTTGGCCGCTTTAACACTGAATTCCGAAGCATCAACCGTTCTGCCCGATACCTCCGTCACCGCAGTGAGCATCTCACTCATAGCACCAGCCAACTGTTCGGTATCGTTTCTTTGTTGATTCAAATTCATATCTACCGATGAAACCGAAGAAGATAATCGATTCGCTGAATCAGATAACTGCGTGCCCGCAGCACTAACACTGAGCATAATATCTTGGATTGAGCCAACAAAGCGATTGAAGTATTGTGCTAAATCAATCAGCTCTTTACTGCCTTCCTCTTTTAACCTCTGGGTTAAATCTCCCTCGCCACTGGCCAAGTCTCGCATCGCAGATACCGTACTCTTTATGGGCTTTGTAATGCTACGAATAAAGTAAATCACCAAGGTAGATAACACTGCTAATACCATAACCACATTCATTAATGAGATCATCTGCGACTGTGCAATGTCTTCTTCTAAGGCGGTAATATTAATGCCGGTGCCTATCATCCAATCCCATTCATGGAAATAATCCGCATAACTGGTCTTGGGGGTCAGTTCGGTGGCATCTGGTGAGGTTTTCCAAAGGTATTCAACAAACCCGCCACCGCTTTTACCTGTTGCGTATAGCTCTTCAACAAACAACTTTCCGTTACCGTCTTTGAGCGGCAAAATATTGGTCCCAAGTAAATGCTTGAGCCCCGATGCGAGCTGTATACCGTCTTTGTCAGCAACAAAGATATAATTGCCATTATCAAAACGCATTGCGGTAATCGACACCAAGGCTAGCCGCTTTGCCTCTTCTTCACTGATTGCGCCGCTTCTACTTTGCTCATAATAGTGATTGATCACACCCAGCGCACTTTCGATGATCAGCTGCACGCCATACTCGTAATTCGCACGCATATGCTTATTGGTGTTGTGCGCATCCAACAAAGAGTTAGCAAACAAACCAATGGCAAATAATACCACTATCATCCACGCCCGCGTGCTGATAGGCGCATTATGAATTGAAAAGTTCATGACACCTCCTTGTTACTCATGCGGACCAGTCACTTTCTTGGCAGAAAAACTGGACTCATGGCTGGTATAAAGACGTCGTAATGCATCTTTACACGATCCTTCATCTTCGGCATTGGTTTCAACATGCTTAATCACATCCTGAAACTGCTGCAATAATTGTTTAGAGTCTGCCTCTGACTTTTGGCAAACACCGTGTACACCCTGTGACTTTCGATGTGACAGTTTTTTACCCTGTGCACGCTTGAATACGCTCTCCATAACTCCCCCTAGCATTGTCTGTACACATGGCTATGTTCACATACCACGTCCAGCCATAGCGGATGTACAGTCCTTGTTAAATATTAAATTGATACACGTTGACTCTGTTCAGTGCACAATCTGGTAAATAGACCTTATTGTTTTTCACATGTAACAAATAAGGCAGCCACAGTTGACCTTTCTCTCTGTCCGCGCCAAATCCACTGAATGACTCTAAAAATTCACCCGAGCAATTAAACACCTTAATGGCCCGATTCACTAAGTCCGAAACAAATAAATAGCCATTCTCATGATCAATACTGGTCGGTAATAAGAAGCTTTCACTGGCCGTGCCATACCCCTCTTTACCAAAGCTACGCAGCCACTTACCGTGACCGTCAAACACTTCAATACGATTGTTGTTTTGATCCGTAACAAAACACTGCCCTTGTTCATCGACGGTGATATCTGATGGCGTGTGAAACTCTCCATGCTCTGAACCTAAATGCCCAAAGGTATGCACTAAGAATGGCCCGCCAGTATCAGAAAGTCGCCAACGACAAATGCGGTTATTACCTGAGTCTGCAATTAAAATATCGTTATTGGTTGGATCGATTGCGATACCCTGGGGTTGATTGAGTTGCTCATCGCCCGTACCAAGACCACCGAAAACGGTGTATGGCACAAGTTCTCCCAAGGTGTCGTTATACTGTAAAATGGTTACAATGCCACTGAGGTAGTTGCTTACCACTAACAAAGGCACACTATAGTCTAGCTGTCCAGGCAACGGTTTTTTAGGCGTCAATGCCGCAATCCCTAAAGAGCCTGGCAACATGGGTAAACTAATTGGCCTAGCTGAGTCACTTTTACCATTTTCTGTCGCTTGTAATTGATAATTACCCGAGTCCATCATCCAAAGTAAGTCTTCTGGGTCATCAAATTTATCGTTAAGAAAAACCCGCACCATGGTTTGTTGCCACCTTTGTACCCACTCTGTTTGCGCTGACAGTGCGATGCTCAACCACGATGGCAAACCCGGTGGTTGCATCACTTTAAGCAGCTGATCTTGCAGCGACAGTTGGTGCTCGATCCAATGCTCCAGCAAGGGTGCATTACTTGAATAGCCCGATTGCGTTTGCGTAACATCACCCACCACTGAGGTCACAAAATGCAACTGACCAGGGTTATCTCGCTCATCTCCAATTGCTTTTAAGACCTTGGTTGAACGAGATTTCCCTCCTTTCAATGTCGCTAAATTAACCGTATGTTTTTGCAAAGATGCTAAAAATGGTTCGGTGATCAGCATGGTTTGCGGATCGTTAAATTCGGTTATTTGTACCGGCGCAAAAAAGCCATCTAGGCTCCCCATAAATTGACCATTCAAGTCATATACAGAAATCGCATTGGCCTTGCCACCGGGGATCAACACGCGGTTTTGGATCACAGACACACCGCGAGATAACGCCAAACCATCAATATAGCATTTACCAGTGGCGCTAAACGTTATCCCTTTTCCTTGCCAATCGCAGCGCACCACGGTTGCAAAGCCGGTATTCGAAATATAGATATTGCCATCTTTATCTAGACTCAACCCTTGAGGCCACAATAGGTGAACAGCCTCACCTCCATTGTCTGGTATAATTTGTTCAATGGTACGTTCATACTGACCATCTTCACTGAAAATCACCAATCGAGATTCGCTGTGTTGACCTTCATAGAACTCATCAGCCACACAGAGTTTACCGTTGTAAACCACAATGCCATTAGGCCCTCTCAGCGCAACCTCGGGTTCATTGCCAAAGATCTTAACCGTTTCAATCTCTAAGGACTCTGTATAGGCGAGAATATGGACTCTAAAGTTGCCAATATCCGTCACATAGATCCAATTTTTATCAGGATGGGTGACCAGCCGAAATGGCATATTAAATTGCGCCGTTCCTGTACCAACGGTACCAAAACTTGCCAGAATCTGGTCCATATTGGCATCAAATACCAGCACGCGATTGTGCGCTGTATCTGCTAACCAAACTCGGCCAAATTTATCAACACAACTGCCAACGGGCGTGCTCAGAGAGAGGTGTCCGCTTGTCGAACACGGGAGTGGCGGCAACTGATCAACAGTCGCCCCAATGTAACTGTGGTATGAAATCCCCATAGTACCTAGCCTGTAAAAAAAGAGTCCGTTTAGTCAAGCTTCTACTCAAACCCCTGGTAGATCCTTGGCGGTGCAATCAATTATCATTACGATTTTTTGACTGGTTTATACAAAAAAATAGCAGGAAGAAAATGACTCGCCAGTATGTCATGTTGAAAAATTCGTATTTATTAAAAAATTCACATTTGTATAATGTTTACGCTCCACAGGGGAAGATTTAAATACGCAATTAATACATTACCTTAACTATAAAATACGAGGTGAAATGTAGAAAAAAGTATGGTTCTATTGTTCGGTACACCGCAAGATAGAGCTATTAATATAATTCATATTGAGAAGTTTTCTTCCCAACATTTACACAACGAATAACCTTGCTGAATTGACTTGCTTTCATGTAGCGCTTGTAATACTGCAATAAATGGCCACAAAAAAGTGCGCGCTCTACAACATCAGCTATTCAACACATATCAATTCATACTAGTAAAAATCATAGTGCCCCATGTAATTCAGCTTAACTTTTGTTCACCACATCTCAGCACAATCATTTGTCGATTCCATCCGACTTCGTTTTCAAGTAAGCTGCCCTACTCCATAAAAAGCTCAGAAGAGGAAAGTGCGTTGGATAAAAGAATTGAACCTGAATTACCCAGTATTACGCCCGACTTAGATCAGGTTGAAACCTATAAACAGTCCCTCAATCCGTCTAGTAAAGCGCCTTTGCCAGAGCAAGAACCTGAGCAACACCATGCATCAACTAAAAAATCCAGCATTATGTCTTGGGTTAGCAGCGCTGCGATTATTGCGTTAGCATTTTGCTCATATGGACTCTATCAACAAAACCAAGCAACACACGCGCAGTTAATTGAATCGACAAAACGTATCGCTGAATTGGAACGCACACTCTCTGCAACTGGAGAAGAAATGGGCCTCTCAGCAGGTGCGCTGCAAGCAAACCTAGCAGCATTAAGCGAACGAACTGATGAACTTTGGTCACAAATGGATAAACTATGGGCGTCAGCTTGGCGACGTAATCAGTCTGAGATTAAAAAATTAAAAGAGCAAACCAGCGCCATTGCGAGCAATCAAACAAAACAGGTGAATGCGCAATCAGGTGTCGCTGCACGCGTAGATACACTCGCCCAAAGCCAAACAGATTTGGTCTTTAAGTTATCTCTTTTAGAGGAGCAATTACAAGCCGCTGAAACGCTTAACAATCAACTCACTTCCATCAACACCGATCTAGATAAATTAAAATCTCAATCTCGTGGTAATGATGCAAAGCAGCTTGAAATCGGCAGTAGTATTGCGCAGCTTGAAATGACCCAAAATGCCCTTGCTGAACAGCTAGAGCGATTAGAGAGCAGGCTCACCTCTGCGAAGAGAGAAACACAAGCTGCCAATTAATTTCTTATTCTGTATCCGCGCACTATGGGGCCTGTTTCGCAGTCTCCATAAGTTCATCAAGTTACACCTCTACGTACATTATAAGTAGTCAAAACATCATGATACTTAACTCGACTAAAGTACTTCATGGTTACATAGATATGGTAAGAAAAATGGGGTCTAGTGTTGACCCCATTGAACCAGTTTTGTATTTAGCTAAACACGTAGCCTGTTTAGCTTAGGAAAAACTCATAACGCTTTTTTCTTGGTGACTTTGTTCTTGTGACCAAGAATACGGATTGACCAGCTATCGAGCAATCCAGGCTGAGTATCATTTGCAACCGACACGGCTGCGCTTTCACCATTGACATGCAAGGTATAGTTTAATGGCTCGCTATTCATATCTGTGATATGAATTTTCCACTCCCCATTACCCGCATTGGCCTTTTCATCCCAAAACTTATAGCTCAGCATAAGGTGATCATTATAACCATCTGTGCTGCCAGGCGCTTGCTCTGGTAACACTAAGCTCTGGCCCACCAAGTTATTGAAAGGTGACATCACAATACTACGAGTCCCATTTGGCGACTCAAGCTCAACTTTTAAATCAGAAATACGTGTATGGGTTGCATTGAGACGGATTTGTACTCCTTCAATAAACAGATCATCCTCTACTTTAATACTCGCTGTTGTTGTTCGTGTTGCATCATCATAGATTGGCGCATCAACAGGATTATTTAGCCCATACCATGGCGTTTTGACCAGTTCAGAAGGTAAATCTTCGATAGCATGGCGTCGCACCAGCTCAGTCGCTTTATCTACATTCAACAGGCCAAACCCGTAATAAGGAGAAAACTCATGTCCAGCCGCATTAGTTGACCACCCCTCAAGGCCTGTGATGCCATTTACCTCAATGTCCCCTCGTGTTGGATCTACCTTAGTCGCCGTTCGTGCGAGTAGGTGGCGAATATCACGAGGTGTCAGGTCATGTTTTTGCTGCTCTGCTGCAGATAAGAGCAATGCAATCGCGCCGGACGTGTTGGGGGCCGCTGACGAGGTACCATTCATTCTAACAGTAAAGTCATCATAGCCATTGCAATCAAAATTCGCATCGAGATTTTCAACAATAAAGGCACAAGAGATCCGCGGCGTCGCATGCCCTGGCGTTGCTCGATCACCTCCACCTGGTGCGGTTAGGAAAACACTACTACCCACCGTAGAATAACTTGATAGAACACCATCTGCACTGAGGGCGCTAACAGATAAATTCCAGAAGTTCGACGTTGTATAAAATGAATTACTATTTGTCCATGGCAAGCCATGATTACCTTGTTCGGGAACTGTATAGCCTAAAAAAGCGATGCCATTCTCAGTGAAGAAATGAACGCGAGAGGCTGTATGCGCATTGCCAGCAGCTTGTACATAAACAGCTGTTCGAGGGTCTAAATGTGTTGATAAAGATACCGTTTCGTAGATTTTTTCTTGCTCTGGTTGGCTAAAAAATAAGACGTCATTTCCTTGCGCATCTTTTACCGTTTTCGAAAAGGTGTAAGGCATACTCACAACAGGACTCATTCCATAACTTTTGTTAAAAATCCGGATCCTATCAGCTGTTGAATTATCCAAGTTGTTACCGTCAAAGCCATGACTCACCTTCCATTGCGCATGACTCTCGAACGTTCCACCAAAATTCGTAAAAGAGGCCATTGTTGCCTCAGGTGCAACGCCTCTCACACCGACATTATTTTGAGCTGCAGCAATAATACCTGCGACCATAGTGCCATGATTTGAGTCTCCCATTGGAAGTGCATCAATCAAAGGATCATCAACCATACTGGAGTTTAAGTCACTATGGCTCACATCAACACCGGAATCGATCACTGCGACCAACACGTCTTGACCTTTATGACCCCAAATATGTGTTTGCCAAAGGTTTAGATCAACACCCGATTGTGAGTTATTAAGAGCTCCTGAATTAAGCAAATTCCACTGCAACGCAAGCATAGGGTCGCCATTTGGATCCAACCATCGATGCTCATAATCACGATCGGTTGTTGCCAGTGCATTCACTGATAAAAGCGTTGAAACCAAGCCTGCAAGATATTGTTTTTTTATTCTCATTGTAAGTTCCTTTTTTGGGTTCAATTTATTTTCTAGCATCTCAACATTTAACCTGTCAAGAAAAATGCAACTTATCCATTTCTTTCCTGTAACAAATTGTACAACTGTGTATTGATGTGTCTTTGGTTATTGTGGTATCCACGGAGAAAATCGCAGCGCAATAGAGGTTGACCACATTGAAGGGGGTTTCACTTTGGTGAGATATAACTTTTTGCTTTAAATAGCATAATTAGATAGTGTGTTATGAGTCAGCCTTGCTTGGATTGCAGGATGCGACTCTATCTAATAGCCAATAGAATATGCGAGATAAAACAGGGGCGATGTTATCACCGACCCAGCTTTCGCTCACTGACAGATCACGTTGTTATAGATCCGCTTCATCTTCTGAAGTACGTGCTTGCCTATGGCCCTCTTTCGCCAAAATTTCAACGTAAAAAGACGTCAAGTTCTCTTGTTGCGTTTTATCGATGAGTTTGTTGAGCTGTGATACGTGCACAGGCTGCGCCTCAGCTTCTGTATTACCGAATTTACAATCAAAATCCCAAAAATCCGCGCCAGCAGGTAACGTTTTGTTACGCTCTCGCTTGAGGTACTTTTTAATCTCATGTTTAACAGCGTCTACACGCCTAGCTAATTTAATCTTTGGGTGAGTTAATTCAAATGTTTTTTTCATAATTGCCTTCAAACAGCGGTATTGATATGTGCCACCTGCCGACTAGGGGCTGCTGGACTTACAAAGTGCAAATTTCGTACTGAAACAAATGCGAAAGTGCGATCTAGTTACTTTACTTGAATTTGCTGGACCTCGCACCCTCTTTCGTGTACCAAATCACCATGGCACGAATCAATTCAAGTGCATGAAGATGAGCATTCACTGACTTTTATATACAAATCAAATGCTTTTTAAGTGATACCAACGCGGTTAAAACAATACTCTATTTGTGTGAGTAACAGCACTAATATTATTAAAATAGACGCGGCATTTATTGTGTAGGATAGGGCCAAAGCATACTGACCCTATAAAAATTTAGATTGAGCACTGCGCTTGCAGGTTCAACAATCTATTTAACTTAGAAATTGAGCAGCTTTTTGACATGGCATGTTTGCGGTAAAACGCCTTTTTGAGTTTCAATTTGCACTCTGTCACCCGCAGAAAAAGCAGAGGCAATATTGGTCACTCTTTCAAGTAAATTTGGTTTATCATAGGTCACTATGCCATTCATACGACAGCTAAATCTGCGGCCATTACTATCTGTCGCGCTCACAGTGAAGTGGTTTTCGCTCACCGTCATGGAAAATATACCGCCTTGGCTGTCATCTAACACCGCATCCAACTCTTCAAAGATGATACCACCACCATAGTTTCGTTCCGTAATTGTAACTTGCGCTGCTGATGCTAGATTTGCAGACATGCCAAGTACAAATACCGTGGCGCCTAACGCTTTGTTTAGTAATTTCATTGTATATTATTCCTTTATACATTTATGGTTGTTAAAGCACTCTGGAATTCAAAGTGCTGATTTTATAATCCAAAAATAACTTGCTCAATAAATGTACCAATATAAAATATTTAATACAATATATAAGTAAAAAACATTAGAAAATAAAAAATAAAAAGACAAAAGAATTTATTTATCTGCAATACTTATGATGACCACCCTATCGCAACCTCGATATTTATTATTTCCATTCTCAGATCAATACTCATTAGGGAAGTATCACAATCTAGTTTAATCGACTTGCAAAAATAAACTAAAATCCACACTCTCAGAGTACTCAATTAAAGAAATATGTGGCGAGCCGCTTCCTATTATTATTTAATATAAAAGGCTAAAAAACCATCATTTATAAGTATAAAAAAGAATATGAAGCCATAGCTCATATCCTTTTTCTCAATAAAATAAATAACAATTTGCTCGCTTATTTACGCTGGGTTCTTCCCGTGAATGGGTTTAAAATGTGCCATACCTCGACAACGCTTGGCCACTCTCTCCAATAAATAGCATGCGGTGCCCCTCTGTGCGCCATGGCCATTGCAGCTTCTTTATTTGCTCAGACAACACGCCATCACCTACGACATGGTGACGCGCTCGGTTATTTTGATAGATCACATTGGGAGGCTGGTGAAAAACCACCAGGGTAACAAGTGCACCATAGCGCTCACCTAAATTATACAAAATACGCCTGAAATCTTGCCGAATATTGGTCGCATCCCATACAACATCACGCTTTTGTGCAAGCGCTGTTTTTAACCGGGATTTGGCGATCTGCAATACCTGACCACGATTTTTTTGACAACCCCGCCTGCCATTGAACTCAGCTCTGATCTCATCGAGAGAGATAACTTCAACCCCAGATAAATTCTGTTTAATCCATGTAGACTTGCCACTGCCGCTTACGCCACACATCACATAAAAATGGCTATAATGCTGACAAGCTTGGTAGTTTTTTGCGATCGCTTCTTCAGGCAGCACAATGGCGCCTTGCGATAATTGTTGTATCGCATACCCATCAACAAATCGCTGCTGAGCCTCAGAGGTTTTCACTTGGATATTTTGTAGATACATCTGTTCCGGATTACAGTTCCCCCATAAACAATATTCTTCGGCAAACATTCTAAATTGCGCTAACAAGTCGAGTTGTGAGTCTACATCCTCACAAATACGGCCATTCATGTCTGCCACTTCCAACCAGAATAAAAGTTCTAAGTCTGCACAGAGAGAAAGTTGAAGATAGTCATTGAATGCACCATCTCTCACCACCAATAATTTGGGCATGTGATGAAAACCAACTAACCCCAAAATCATCATTACGACGCGGTGACACAAAGGCAGCGCCATCAATCTCAGGGCCAAATAGCTCGCGCCAATGTCTTCGTGTTTTGGCGCAACGACCCGCTCTAAACCGGCGATGTCTTTACGCCGTGTCGTTATCGGCTTGGCAATATCATGTAATAGAGCAGATAAAATCAATGCTTGACGCTTTTCACCCTTAATATGTCCAGCGTCAGTCCTAAGCAAATCATACACTTCGTTTAAAACCATATTGGTATGAATAGCAACATTCCCTTCGGCGTGCCAACGTGCATCTTGTTCGGTGTTAATAAACTCATTGAGTAGTGGAAAATAACACGCTAAGTATGACTGACATTCGTCAAAGTCTGGCGAATGCCCATGCGCTAAGCTATCTAGCCAACTTTTTAACAGGTTCGATTTAGCCATTTTGTTTCTCCATTAACCCATTTGGTATCACTTCCTCGTGCATCCAATGCGTGTCGGTCATAACATGATTTGGCCTCACCCACTTTGCAACCGCATACGTAAATTCATCATAATGAAATTCATCTGCCAGCCTCACCACATAGCCTTCTTGAATACGCGTGTCCACAGCGATATTTTTAATGGTGTGTTCACACCAAATTCCGGTATATAACGTCTTTGGCGTACACAGTCCAAGTTGCTCAAAAATGCGTGTGCTTTGTTGCCAACTCAAGCATTCATTCTTGTCATTCCAGACAGAAAAAGCCAAAAAGTAACTTGGCAACGCGTGATATGCGATTGCATGTTTTGCATAGAGGTTTTCACCACAAATACGCCACCCAGATGGAATTTGATAGCCAATTTGGGCTTGCAGTGCCTTCACCCAAGCCCGAGATGGGTGAAAACGCCCATCAATCGATCGAGCGTGCATATAATCTGTATAAAGCGTGGTATTTTCACCATCCATTTTCTCTGTGACAATAACCTGCTTACCAATAAAGTGGCTTAGACAACCTTGTCGAATATCGTCTCGAGTGACACCCGATGACCAAGGTAAATGAGGGGTACGAGGGTATTTTACTCTCATCATATTTCTCCAAAATTATTAACTAAATGACTAGCTTTACACTAGCTTTCGGTGAAATAGGCACAGCCACACAATCTCATTTTTTCCAAATAAGATCATAAATTTGCTGTGCCATGATGAAATTACATCGCTCTATCCTCTCTTTCTCTTGTCGTTTTTTCGCTTGCTATCAACGTGATGACAGACTTAAATAATCGTCAACGGACAAGGTTATCAATTCAACCAATTCTGCATCCATATACTGATATTCATCAGGAATATCGAGAACTTGGATGTCTTTATAATTTAACAGACGTGTAAACCGAGTTTGCAATCGTTGTTTGTGTTTGTGCTCCATCACAAAAATCACATCAGCCCACTGAATATCATTGACTGACACCGTCTTTTTTGCATTAGGACTGGTCCCTGCAGATCGTGCGACAACCTCAGGGTGATGTTTAAAAATGTGTTCACCGGTCGGGCTACGCCATTGATTTCTACTGCATATAAAAAGTAACTTTGTCATATTCCAATTAAGCGTTTGCACTTAGCAGGCTAAGACAAACTTATCTCCTTTAAATGTCTTCACAGGGTTACCTCGTTCAAGGTCTATGTGCTGCTGCCAACGCGCTTGCTCTTGCAATGTCATCTGCTTCTGTTTGTGTAATTCCAATTTTTGAAACAGTAACACCTTCGCCAACCGCTTATTCGCATGCTGACTGCGTTCACTTTCTACTCGCACAGCAATACCCGTTTCTTTATGTACTGCACGGACTGCCGAATTTGTCTTATTCACATGCTGGCCGCCAGCCCCTGATGCACGACAAGTTTGAAATGTCACATTGCGATTAAATTGTGCTTCATTAAGCTCAAACATTTGCCCGCTGAAAAACCAATTTTTACGCTTGTGTTTAGGCCGATATTGGCTTTGACACACCCATAACATGGCGCCTTGCCAAGCGCACGCCAACTGCTTTGCACAAGCTTGATTGGGTGACTCTAGCTGGACCAAAGCCGACTTAAAACAGCCTTTTTGCTGTGCAGGTACAGTATCGACGATGGTCAGAGCGACCCCATTTAACTGACATTCTTTTTCTATTGCGCGCAGTGCTAGACCAATGGCTTTACAGCATTCTATTGGGCCTTGTCCTGATGATAATTGCAGTAATATCATGATGAACAACTCCCATTGGTCTTAAAGGTTAAAACGGGTCTTAACCTAGCCACAACCTCGATTAACCCTGCATCCTCCATGTCGCTGATCACAGTTTCACATTTTTTATATGCCTGAGGAGCCTCGTCATACAACAGCTCTTTGTTACCACATATAACTCGACTGCCCAGTGAAGTACGATACAGATCTGCACGTTTATACTTGTGACTCAATCGGCCATGACACTCGCCGCGTTTCCATTTTCGACCTGCACCATGTGGCAATGAATATAGGCTCGTGATCTGTTTTTCTTCTGATCCCTCAAGCGGTTTAACGAGATAGCTATAATCACCACGAGAACCCGGTATGACCACATAACCTTGATCACTGGGTGTGGCACCTTTTCGGTGCAACCAACCTTGCACTCCCGCTATATTTTTCGGCGATACAAGGTTGTGATTTACATCCAGTGCACAGTTCCCTGTAGCACGGATTGCCTGTAAAAATCGCTGTGCGATTAACTCGCGATTTAATTCAGCCCAGCGAACGGCTTCATCGTGCTTTTGAATGTAATCTTCAAAGTCGCTATGTTGCTCAGCTGCATGAGTCACCGTTATCCCATCGTGATTGTGAGTCGCAACGTGATTAACCAA
Organism: Pseudoalteromonas luteoviolacea; assembly: GCF_001750165.1. Lineage (NCBI taxonomy): Bacteria > Pseudomonadati > Pseudomonadota > Gammaproteobacteria > Alteromonadales > Pseudoalteromonadaceae > Pseudoalteromonas > Pseudoalteromonas luteoviolacea. The sequence goes on along the minus strand of NZ_CP015411.1, from coordinate 652,697 downwards.
TATCGATTGACCCAGCCCCCGAGAACCTGAGTGCACGAGTAGCTGCAAGTGCTGTTTATTGAGCCCAAGCTCATTTAGCGCCGATTGGCTGTAAATTTCATCTATGGCTTGAAACTCAGCAAAGTGATTGCCACCACCAATGGTGCCCAGCGCATGGTCAAACCCATTATTGATGATCCCTTTGTCATGCTTTCGAGCTGCCACATAGTCTGCCCAACTATCATCTAATGGGCATTCTACGTGCTCGAACTTCTTTGCCATTTTATCCAGATTGACTTTGGATACTTTCGCCGAGGTTTGCCACAATGACATACCACAACCAATATCATTGCCCACCAATGCTGGGTAGAGTGTGCTGGCTGTAAAAAATGCGGCACCTATCGGATAGCCTCTGCCAGGGTGCAAATCTGGCATACCCGCAACGCGCTGCATGCCTGTTAATTCTGATGTTTTAATCAGTTGCTGTACGGCTAGCCCCTCGATCCAAGTTTCTTTGGATGCAATAAGGCTAACGTTTTCAGTGATCTTTTGGACGGATTTGCCCATAGTACCAATACCTTTAAATAGGATTTAAAACGAAAAACGTATTGGCAGGTCAGTTGACCGGGGCGTAGCTTTACCAAAAAGCCATGACCTTGAAAAAAGGATTATGAGATAACTTTTTGCTACTTAGCGGACAAGACCTGCAAAGGATAATGATGTCAATGTCATGATTTTTACTCCTCTACAGTTAGTTGATGGTTAATTAAACAAGCGCATAGTAATCAAACCTAAGAGGTAAAGCAACCTATAAATCTATCACTTCCCCAATTTTTAGGGGAGCCGACCAGATTAAGAATATAATTAGCTATTAATTAAAGAATAACCTCCTATAAATGGAGAGAAATAACCATTTTAAAAATATATAAAAATCAAAATAAGACCATCAATAATTTAACAACCAATATATATTAACTTTGATAATTGGAACTAATAAAAGGAAGATAAAATGGCAAGCGCTCTCAAGCAAAATTGTGCACTACTTACATTGTCTGCACTATTATTAACCGGTTGTGGAGGCGGAGGGAATGATAGTTCTAACAGTGCAACTCAAACACCTAAAAAACAAATCAACAGTGCACCAAACATCGTGTTTGAATCACCAAGTAAAGTTATGGGGGAACAATCTGTTATAATCTCTGCAACTATTACTGATGATCAACAAATTAGTTCTGTAGATTGGAAGCAAGTCGCTGGAAAGGAGATTAAATGAACAGTACAAGAAAATAACAGCATTACATTCCAGGCTCCTCATTTACCAGAAATTGAAGTACTAGAACTTGAGCTAACTGCAAAAGATAATCAGGGCTTAACAACGATAAAAAGTATAAAGTTAGAAGTTGAACCACTTCCAACACCAATAAAAAAGCTTAAGTTTGATAATATTATACGCGATGTAGACCCTAGCATCCTTTATTCATTCTCTCATCCTCAGTTTATAGGTGAAAAAACACAGCTCATGCGCTCAAATGATGCAGGCGACACTTGGGAGCTGATATATCAAGATGAATTATTCGATGATAGTGACTATATGCACCGGGTTATTACGTCAAGTATACCTGGACACCTAATTATTAGATCATTAAATGTTAAGCAAAGAAAATATACATTCATCCACTCATTTGATTATGGAAAATCTTTTGATCAAAGTTCGCAGGTAGAACTCGATAGTCTCAGCATAAAATACTTCTTTGACCGAAAAACCATGTGGTCCATTAATTATAATGATCACACCTTAAATAAAAGTGATGATTTCGGAAAAACTTGGCAAACAGTCAATCAGTCCGATTACATACCTTATAGTCGAATTGTATTTCCAAAAAGCAATGACAATATCTTATTTTTGACTAAATCAGACCAATCAAATGAAGCCTTCTTGATCTCTTATGATAATGGAAAAAGTTTCGAAAATAGAAGTACAGGCCTGCCTGTGAGTGGGGTATCCACGGCTTATATAAACCCTGACGATTATAAGAATATCATTGTAGGCAGTGCTTATGGCTTTTTTGAAACGCAAGATGCTGGCATAACCTGGGACGCTTTAAATTGGGATAACACAAATCGATTAGTTCAAAGCCACAGTGGTGACTTATATCGCCATATAGAATCGAGATTTGAAATGTCTACCGATTTTGGAAAAACTTGGCAATACCGTTATGCAAACCCTGAAGGGGGATTAGATCTATACATTATGAGCGTGCATGATAATTTCTTCTATTTTCAGTTGGATGGCCCCAGCGATCATGGAACCTATCGAGGTTTCAAAGGCACACCTCAAGAATAGATAATCGATTTAAACACTAATCAGGTGAAGTCGCTCATATTGATGGGCGATTTCCTAGTTGCACAAACTCCACAAATCGACCTGCTTTCAGCCTAAAATAATCAGTCATCAGGACACAATGTTGTGCTGTGAAAAACTTAAACTACTACATTGTTAACTCCGAAAGCATGCCAATCAATTACTAAAGCGAGTGACTCTCTCGCGCATAACACCATCCCTTTTTATTTATCTATATTGTGTTGTCATTCAGCATTCTCCCTCATTGTCAAAAGGCACATTGCATTTTCCACAATCGTTGCACATTTCAATGCTGGAATGTCTGTATTCGGAAAAGCGCTATGCATATTACTTTTCCTATGACAGTGACTTTGGATATGAAGCCCATACCCAGAGTCACATAAATACAGGACACTGAGTAAAAGAATGAATATCTCCTCGCCAAAACCTGAGTTAATCAACCCATTAGGACAACACATTACTATCGATATCTTCGATGCTTCGAATCTCATTGGTGAGAAGCGTATAGAACAGATGATGATTGACTGTGCCAACGCTGCCAATGCGACGATTTTGAAGACCCATTTACACCCCTTCGAAACCAATGGCGGTGTGTCAGGCATGATCATTTTAGCAGAGAGTCATATTTCTATTCATACCTGGCCTGAATATAACTTTGCCGCGATGGATATTTTTATGTGCGGTGATGCCAAACCTGAACTGTGCCTGCCCGTAATAAAACTGTACTTTCAGCCAAAAAAGATGGTCGTCAATACCCTCACCAGAGGCGGCTCTGTCAGCGGCACCGGAGAATTTCAGCCACTTTTACACACTCAATTACAGCCAACCCAAAAACTCGCATAATAGACGGAGTATTCAAGCACATGACTAAGATTAAATGGCACTACGAGCAAATGACAAGTGGCGTTCACGTTGCACTTCGTTCAGAAAATGATTTGGTCGACGTAGAAACTGAGTTTCAAGATGTCAGCATTTTTGAAACTCGTCACCTCGGCAAAGTAATGCGCATTGACGATGGCATTCAGGTCACCACCAAAGGTGAGCATATTTATCACGAAATGATGGCGCACGTGCCGATTTTATTTCACGGTAAGGTTAAAAATGTACTCATTGTTGGCGGCGGTGACGGCGGTAGCGCACGCGAAGTATTAAAACACCACAGCGTGGAAAACGTCGTTATGGTCGATATTGACGAGCAAATTATCCAATTGAGCCGCAAGTATTTGCCAGAGATCAACAACGGCGCATTTGATGACCCTAGATTTGTTCTGCGTATTGGTGATGGAGCTGAAATCATCTCCCAATACAGTGATTGCTTTGACTTGATCATTCTAGATGCCGCGGATCCAGATGGCGGCGCATCAGAAACTCTATTCACTCAATCATTTTTTGGCAATTGCTTAACGGCACTAAAAACCGATGGTATCTTAGTCGCCCAAGGCGGTACCCCTTACTTTGAACCTTATATGATGCAGTCTATGGTATCGCGCTTAACGCAAGCATTTAACAACCCTGCCGGTATTTATCTGGGTGGCTGCTATGACTACTTTGGTGGCTCACACGCGTTTATTTGGGCTACTCGCAGCGGCTCTATCAATACACTCTCGCTGGATGAAATAGAAGCACGTTATAACAAGGCGGATATTCAAACCAAATACTATTCGCCTGAGGCCCATTTTGGCTCATTCTTCTTGTCAAAAGACATGCGAGCGTACGTCAATCAGGCAGTCAAATGTGAAAACGTCGATGAATTATCAATGCCAGAAGCGGGTGACTGGGACGACTACACGCCAGAAACTTCCAACAGCGATGACGATGACGAATAAAGCTTAATCTTGCCTGCAATAAAGGCAGATGAATCTCCATTACAAGCCACTGCAACGAAGTAAGATTCGTATCGGTGGCTTACGCATTCTAAGCTCAAGCTTCACACCTTGGGCTTTACTTGACATATCAAGGCACCACGCAAAGCGATGAAATCACTATTTAAGTTATTTGAAAAAATGGGTCACACAGACACGTTTGACAGTCAATTGAATGAAGCACCTCACAACTTGCCTTTTATCCGTCAGTGCACAAAGGAATTTTCTGGTTGGATAGTTGTCGCCTTTGTTATTTCGTTGCTCGGTGGTATTTTGCAAATTGTCACCTTCGACTTTTTAGGTGAGTTAGTTGACTGGCTAGATACTGCCAGTGATAACACCAAGCTCAATGAAAAAGGGGCTGAACTGGCATTCATCGCGATTGCAATTGCGCTGGTTATTCCGACAATCACGCTTTTTAAAAACCTCGTTTACCACCAGTTACTTGGCCCAAACTTACAAAAAAACACCCTTATTAAGCTCTACCGTACACTCATTGCATCTCCAGCAAGCTACCACGAAGAAGACGACCCGGGCTCTACTGCCATTGTGATTGTAGATACCTCAGAAGCCATTATTGATGTGGTATTGCAATTCTGTGGATTTGCCGGTTTTTTGCTGGCGTTTTTAGGTGCGCTGCTATTGTATGTAGGCAATATTGACGGCTGGCTAACACTGCCATTTATTATTTGGACTGGATTATTTTTAGCTATGCTGATCGGCCAATGGATCCCCAAAGCCAAAGCCACTAACCGACTAGAAGCACAAAGCTGTGCTGAAATTACAGGTAAATTCACCGAACGCTTCGCCCGTATTCGCACAGTTAAAATGCTATCAAATAATGAGTACGAACAAAAATTCGCTGAAAAATGGGCAACTCGTCACCGAAGAGTCGTGGCTAAAGAATATCGCGTTTTTTCTAATTTTGCCTCAGTCGTAGGACTACTGAACGGTATTTTAATTGTGGGCACAGGCGCTTTATGCTTGCAGCTATGGATAAATAATAGCTTATCAATCGGTGAATTTTCGATGGTATTAGCGCTAGTCTATCGAGTGATCTCACTCTCAGAGTGGTGCCAAGAGGAATTTGATGCCTTTTTTGTATCTTGGGGACAAGTAACGGTAGGTAGAGAAGCAGTTAATGAATTTTTAGAAGATATTGAGCCACTTGAGGATGAAGGAAACTTTCATGTTTCAAGAGGAAAAATCACATTTAAGAATGTTGAATTTGCTTATGAAAATAAAGCACCGCTGTTTACTGATTTTTGCTTGAAAATAAAACCCGGTGAGAAAGTCGGGATCATCGGTCCCTCTGGCGCTGGCAAGACTTCATTGCTGAATATGCTCTGTGGTATTGATGAGATTGAAAGCGGTGCCATTTATATTGATGGTAAAAATATCGAAGACTACCCAATAGACAAAATCTGCAATGAAATGAGCTTTTTAAATCAGGATATTGGTCTTTTTAATCAAAGCATTTATGAAAACGTTGCGTTTGGATTAAATGACGTCAGCAAAGAGTCAGTCAGACGCGCGCTTGAAAAAGCCAATGCTTTGGAGTTTGTAGAGAGCTACACGGATGCACGTGGCCGTAAAGGTTTATCTGCCTTTATTGGGGAAAATGGCGGGCAATTATCAGGCGGTCAACGTCAACGATTGGCGCTTGCCAGAGCAATTTTAAGGGATAAAAACATATTATTGTTAGATGAAGCCACCAGCGCCTTAGACCCTGTATTAAAAACAGAATTTATCAGCTCACTTAACACAATTATGAGAGGCAAAACCGTCATTTCTATCGCCCATTCTTATGATGTACTTTCCATGATGGACCGTATTATCGAAATAAAAGATGGCAAAATTGTCAGAGATGGGAAGCCGTTAGAAATTATTACTCCAATGAAAGAGGAATGATTATTTTTAAGTCCAGTGAATAAAAGCAATGATTGTCTTATCATTAAACCATAAGGCTAAAGAAGTAGCAGCTTCCCTTATGGTTTAATCGTAATCACCCCATAAATTGACTCTTTAAACTAATTTTTATAATGTAAATTTTAGGTGTTTAAAAAGCACTCAAAAGACGTTAACGAAAAAGCATATTAATCACAGCTGAAAAGTAACCAATGAGTGCATAAACTTTAAATAAAAAAATAAGCCATCTTATAGTTAACAACCTCATTTTGGATTAATTCACTTATGTGATGGGGAAATAGGGAACTAAGGTTTTAACTAATCATTAGACAACAGGTACTGTATGGAATGGGTAATTGCTCTTGGGGTCGGGTTCGCACTATTTCTTATTAAGCAAAGTAATAGGCTCAAAAGAACCAAAGGAATTGCACTAGAGGATGACCTCGCTCATTACCGTGAAGTTTGTAACAGAGCTGAAGCCGATTGTAGAAAGAACGCCCATAGTCCATCAGGGGTTTCTAGACTTATGCGGCCTAAGTATGAACACCCCTATTACAAAAAACACATAAAAAATAAACGAGACTTGAACACACAACTAAATGCTCAAGAGTCCCCCTTTTTGCTCAATCCACAACAGCATATAGTTGATTATTACACAGAGAACGTTCAGTATTTTTCACGCGATAATAAAGAAAACAATTATCAAAAGTGCTGTGTAATAAACGCAAAAAAACAAGGAAATTCGAACGTCCGAGAAGATGAATATACTGACATGGCTGAACGATTTGAACTGCAAAGAAAGTTTACGCCACAATTCACACCATTAATCAATCAAACAGAAGCGCTATGTATGCAGGCGCTTATTCGAAATACCAAAGGTATTCGACGATGCCTTGCTGTGCCCGCAAGATTTGGTTTTAAAGATTCAACTGGACAATTACTAAAAAGCTCCGAGTATATCAACGAAGTAAGTGGTTTTTATATGTGGTCTACTAAGGAAAAGGTTAACACTCACTCAATAGAAAGGCATTTAGAAGAAATCACGAAATTCGTTGGTTTCTCAGGAATAATTCTTAGCATCTCACTAGAAAATGAAAAGATATTACTGCACCACAGTTCAGTAAAATAAAAAGTATAAATCACATCGAACATGGCTTTATTACAAGCTAATAAAATATATAAGAAGGAACTAACATGAAAAAAATTGTCGCTTTCCCACAGTCAAACAATCACTTACTACACATCAACTCTGTTTCAGACCTGAACGAATCCGATTACGAGTGCATTAGAGAAATCGAAAAAGTTCTGATAGCACATAATAAGACCGAACGATTTTCTCTTCAGCTTTTGCATAAGCATTTCGAACTGCAAGAAGGCGAAGTATGTCTGGAACAAACAAATGAAAAACAGAGAACTCAAACGGTACAGGTCATTCAAGAATCTGACATACCGGATGATGTAGATTCAATTGAAACTGAGTGGTACTTTGGTAACAACCCTTCATCTACACGCTGTGCAAGAAAGTGTGTCAAATTTTCGGGCGGCGCGCACTATGATGAACACGTTTTTGGAAATAAATAACGCTTAATCTGCACCATACTATATCAAAGCTCATAGTCAATGAGCTTCATCTGACAAAAAGTAGCACCATGGAAAGTAAACCCATAGGTTTGATTTTTCAATGCACTAGGTGAACTCTCCATGTACCTCCATTGCGCTATTCCATAACTAGAACACTCAAATTGTTTGGCAAGTTCACCACTTGAGCAAACACAGCTTTTTTATAAGAAGGCTTTCATTACAATTCTTTACATAAAAGGGATAGAAGATAGATTTTTTTAGAGACCAAAGCGCTCACTCTGAGTAGAATATCGCCAATTTTTTATCCTTAACAAGTAAATTAATGAACAAATTAAAATCTTTATTCATTATTACAATCGCCCTGTTGATCAGTGCGTGTAATACAATCTACGTGCCTCCTATTGATGACTATCAACCTAAAAATCAACCCAAAGTAGCTTTGGTTATCGACGTGAGTGATGAGCTAACGCATACACATATCGGTACGACTATTTTCAACAACTTCACAAAACAATATGAAGTTGACGTAAAAATGAAGCAGCATATTTTTGAGACCCTAAAAAAGAAACTCGAAGAAGGCGCAAATGCTGAGGTTGTGTTATTGGACAGCACGTTAAGCAACCAGCGAGCTTCTAGCGGTTTTGTATTTATCAAAGATAAACAATGGCAATTTAATCCAAGTCTCGAGGCTGAAAGAAATGAGTTAACGGCCAAAGGCATAGATGTCGTAATTTCAATTACCGAAACACAAACGCTAGTCGATATGAACTGCACTCAATATGGTTGTACAAACTTTTATGCTGAAGGACACGGTTTATACACGCGCAGCTTTTTTGGCTTAGACAACTACTATGCCGCGGCAAGTTATGACGTGTCTGCAGAGTTTATCTCACAACCAATTGATATGGGCGTTATGAAGAGCATGCTCGATCTTCACTCAATGCATGGCAGAGTGACAAAATTAGATTTAGCAGACCCAGCAGATCATCAATCACTTGATAAAGCATTTTTTGAGCCTGTTCAAAATGGTCTCACCGGGTATTTCGAAAACTTGGGTAGCATCATTAATAAGTACCTGAGTGGCGAATTTGAGACCTCCAAAAAGAAATAAAACCTCATAAAGATGAGAATACATGCACTGTGTATTCTCATCGTCATAAAATAAAGAGGTGGCGCAAATTAAGCTTTTGCGTCACCCTCTTTAAACACCTAAAATTAAAATTAAATAAAACACCTAAATGTCCGCATACAGTTACAAAAGGGCTAATTATGAGAGTTCTGATACTAATTATGTTCATGACAGGCTTGAGTGCTTGTAACTTAACGACCAAAAATACTGGTGGGAAGATCCCAAAAGAATATAAAGCAACAGACATATCAATTCATATCAAAGAGTACAACCCACACGACCTTTCACTAAAACTGGCTGACAGGCACATCGAAAATAGTTCATTTGTAGTAAGTAATTACTCTTCAGTACCTGATTATGAGCCAGGGCTCATTGGCGGATTAGGTGTCGTCATGCTCGACTCCCACTATGAACTACACTTGCCAAAAACACTCGAATCTCGATTAGCCGATAACTTCGCGCTATCAACGACTCTTTTTAATCAAATGCAAAAGATGAAAGTGCCGAGTAAGGTCACGTCACTCGCTCCCATTGAATCATCTGGCCTAAATCTCATACTCGAACCATATGCCTTAATTTCAGTCAATCAATCAAGGTTAATCTTTAGTCCACAACTTATCGCCTCTTTATATGATCAAAAAGGTAAATTCGTATGGCGGAACTTCTATGGTTTCAAAGGCAAGTCAATCGAGATGAAAAACACATGGAAGGACGCTGAATTGCAGTCATACTTCAATGATGCCTATAAGCAAATCGCGACTGAACTAAAAGCGCACATACAAGGGAAAGAATACCACCGAGATATGCTTGGATTAGACAAAAAGCTAGAAATTGAAATCAATTTCGAACATGAACATGAAAAATAAACTGTTGTAGTAAGTACGGTGAAAAAGGCTGCGCCAACGATTTCATGGCAATCAATAACGCAGCCTTTACTTAAATCTGTTGATGCAGTTATCAGTGATGTAATTATCTTAAGCTCATTTTTTATCAATTAAGATATTGATAACTAGGTCTTCACTGGAGGCTCACCGCTTAAAAAACGACCATCATTTCTTTTTTACGTACGGTACAACACCTTAATGATATGCCAACCAAATTTGGTTTTGACCAGCTGCGGAACAAGGACTTCGCAAGAGAAGCAGACTTTATCAAACTGAGGTACCATAGTACCGCGCCTAAACTCACCCAAATCTCCACCCTTTTTTCCTGACGGACAGGTTGAGTGCTTCTTTGCCAAGGTTTGAAACTTAGCCCCTTTTTTTAATTGTTTTAGAATATCTTCCGCTTGCTCTTTATGCTTTACCAAGATGTGTAAAGCATGTGCTGTACTAGCCATATGACCTTCTACTCGCTGTCTACATTATCAATTGCAATAATACACCAAAGCCCAATGAATAAAGAGTCGATAACTACCAAGTAATAAAAAACTATCACCGCACACAGTGTTTATGCTGATCTAACTGCTATCAACGTCGTATAACACAAACAATCACAGTTATTCACTCTACAACGCGCCCTTAATACACTGTATTCTGGTGATATGAGTGTAAATAGTGATTAGAGAAATTAAAAATCTTAACTTAGCGATACATGACCTATAAGACGATTAAGCCATGCGAATACGCCATAAACGCTGTACACACTGCAAACAAAATAAAGAGGTTATGTATCGATGTCGCTACGACAACAATATCCAATGGCACTTTATTTGTGGGCCCTGCTTGCTGATCATTAAAAAAGAATTTGCTCAAACATATCAATACGGCGGTACTTGGAAAGCTCGTAAAAAATAGCCAACAATCTGAAGTAACACATATTTCATGGTTACATTAATAAAAGTAAGAGGTTCAGTACTACGTGCTGTTCTGCTCGCAATGCGTGTTGTATTGATTGCTTAATGGTATTTGAAGAAACTCAGCTGTTCAGAACTCTTCACGCCTACAGCACATGGATCCTGACGTTCGTCAGGACGACGAAAACGCATATCAATCACGTCAATAACACTGGACCCTGATGTTCATCAGGGTGACGAAAGCGTATATCAATCATGTCTATAACACCGGTTCCTGATGTTAATCAGGACGACGAAAGCGCATATCAATCATGTCTATAACATCGGTTCCTGATGTTCATCAGGACGACGAAAGCGGATACCAATCACGTCAATAACACTGGACCCTGATGTTCATCAAGACGACGAAAGCGCATATCAATCATGTCTATAACACCGGTTCCTGATGTTAATCAGGACGACGAAAGCGCATATCAATCATGTCTATAACATCGGTTCCTGATGTTCATCAGGACGACGAAAGCGTATATTTATCACGTCTAAAACACTGGATCCTAACATTCGTCAGGATGACGGGGCGGATACCAATCACGTCCAATAACACTGGACCCTGATGTTCATCAAGACGACGAAAGCGCATATCAATCATGTCAATAACACCGGTTCCTGATGTTAATCAGGACGACGAAAGCGCATATCAATCATGTCTATAACATCGGTTCCTGATGTTCATCAGGACGACGAAAGCATATATCAAAAGTACTCAATTGATAAAACTTTTCACAGCAAAATCTTGCATATTCTGGAGGAAACGGAGTAAGACTAACGGTGTTTTAATATCACCATTAGTCCAAATATTAGGCTTTTGACCTTAGGATAAATATTCGACCTATTTACCGATATTACAAATATAACAACTTGCTAGTCGAGTATGATCGATATATATACCACCACCTACTTGAGGCGTAGCACCCGCAGGAAGTGCTGCTCTATCTTTAGAAAGGTTTTTAATTTGTTTGCTTTTTAGTTTTAATTTCATTTCAATTTCCTTTTTATTATTTATTTTGCAGCAAAACAGTAACACCTGTTTTATTTTTAATCAACAAAACAAATGAACAACATGTAAAGATTGAAATATTACTCTTAAGACATGCACCACCTTACAAAGATGTCGACACAGTCAAATTGCAAAATTAACAACAAAATTTAGATTTAAAACCTCTTTTTAAATCACAGCTAGAGAATACATAATATGAACACCCTATACTCAAAGGTACCACTCCAACAGTTGAAATAAAAAAATCTATAATCTATTCGACATTTGATAACTACATAAAAAATCAAAATAAAACTTCTAACACATTAAGTTTCATCGCGTATTTCACATTCAAATCACATACAAAGTGATACCTTTAGACATTAATATAAATATAAGTATAAAAATGACAAAATATTACCTAACCCTGCTCTTAACCTTTTTGATTTGGCCTTTCACACATGTAAAAGCACAAGACAACAACACATTCAGACAACAAATTGAACAAACCATTCAAGAGCAAAAAATTGCAGGAATCACTTGGACCCTGTTAAATGAAGGGCAGATTCAAATTGGTAGCACCGGTTTGGCAAATATCGAGAAAGGCTTTGTAATGCACGACAGTCAAAAAATGCAAATTGGATCTGTAACAAAAGCCGTTTTGGCTGTGGGCATTCTACAATTAGTCAGTGAAGGAAAATTGTCTTTAGATACCCAAATAAGGACATTGCTCCCTGAGCTTGCCATTAAGAACCCTTGGCGAGATAACTCCCCAATATTAGTAAGGCACCTACTAAATCATACTTCAGGGTTAGATAGTGTGCGCATGTGGCAGTACCTAAATACTCAGGTCACGCCAGATACACCGCTTATTAACGCATTTAATAACGGCGATAAAAGTCTACTCACAGCTAGATTCAAACCGGGCTCACAAGAATCTTATTCGAATATGGGTTACCAACTTTTGGCAATGATCATAGAAAGTATCACAAATACACGCTATGAAACCTACCTTGATGAACACTTACTAAAACCGTTAGGCATGCATGACAGCACGTTTACTTTCCAAACACAAAGTGCAATACCAACCCCAACAAGCTTAGCAATGGGGTATCATGATTTAATGACAGCGCAAGCGTCTCCACCATTTTTATTAAGAGGTGCAGGCCAATTTACAACCACCGCGACTGATATGGGTAAATTTATGGCCCTTATACTCGCTGGCGGAACTGTGCATGGTAAAACATTTATTTTACCGGAGTTACTCCCTTTACTTGCGGGTGCTCATGAAACAAATGCGCATAAAGCTGGCCTTAAAATAGGTCATGGACTGGTGTTTTCAAATCGAGACCGTCACGGAGTCATGGGGCACTGTAGGCCAGGAACAACGTTTGGTTTTAGGGCGCATATGTGTGTATTTCCCGACGAAAACAAAGCATTTTTTTACGCGCTTAACACTGATAGTGAAACTGCAAACTATGCTCATTTTGATAAACTTTTTATCGATCAGCTTAAAGTCAAACCCGCTAACATCACTGAGGCAGTCAAAGAGGCTATGCCCCTAAAAGACAAAACGGGGATCTATTTTTTAGCGCCTAACAGTATGGCAGAATTCGCATTTGTTGACTGGATAACCAATTTTGTATGGCTTAGTCAAACAAAAAACAGCTTGGTTATTCACAGTTTACAAAGTAAAGACAAAGTCATTGTTCCTGTAGGCATGCAACTATTTAGAGACATCACTCGCAGCAATGCCACTTATGTTTTTTATCAAAATGATGAAAATCAGCCAATGCTTAGTTATGGTCATAGAACATATCAAAAAGGCAGCGTACTCAACTTAGTACTCGTTTGGTCTAGCATACTACTCGGTCTCATAGGCTTAATGGGCTTATTGCTTGTGGGCATCGCCACCATGATTAGAGATAAGCATAATAGATATGCCAATATAAAACCGAGCTTTTATAATTTAATTATGCTTGCCTTACCCATTACTTTATATACACAACAAAGCTTTATGCAATTTGGAGAGCTCACAGCAGCGTCATTCTGCCTTGCGATAATCTCTGGGTTATTACCTCTTAGTCTTATTTGGTCGGCTTACAAAACCAAAGCGTTTCTAAAACAAAACAAAATATACTGGCTTGATATGGCATGCTTGATCTGTGCTTTACAATTTTGCATTGTGTTATTGCTTAATCAACAGCTACCAATCATTTTCTGGCAATAGGGTCGTTGTTAGTTCGAGACTAACTCAAACGCCCCACACCTAATGACTTGGCAATAATAGCTAAGTTACTTTAAGCCCCGATTTAATCGGGGTACTTATCCATAATGACCTGTACGTCATCAATATGCTCAATAAACACATCCACTAACTGAGGGTCAAAGTGCCGCCCTTTCTCTTTGACCAACAGGGCCAAGACTTCATCCATGCTCCATGCATCTTTATAACATCGTTTATGCGATAAAGCGTCGAACACATCCACCAAGGCCACTATCCGGCCGTATATATGAATGTCTTCACCAGACAAACCATTGGGATAACCAGACCCATCAAACTTCTCATGATGTTCTCCCGCCACAATGGCAGCTGCCTTTAACGTTGGGCGTTTTGAGCGAGAAAAAATCTCCTGACCGACAGACACATGGGTTTTCATAATGTGCCACTGCTCATCATCTAGTTTGCCGGGTTTTAGTAAAACGGAGTCGGGGATCGCCACTTTACCGACATCATGCATTGGAGCTGCCATAAATAACTCTTGAGCTTGCGCATTTGGCAGCCCTATCCATAAAGCAAGTGCTCTCGATAAATGGGCAACCCGTTTAACATGATTGGCCGCTTCTTTTGAGCGACTTTCGACGACTTCCCCTAGCGTTTCAATAATTTCAGATTGGGTATCATATATTTCCTTATCTAGCTCCAAATTATCAAAAGCCACGGTGATATTGTTAGAGAAAAGCTCAAGGAGTTTGGTATCTAGCTCATCGATGGCGGTGATCCCTTGTAAGTAAATAAGATTTTCTTCTGCGTTATACGTCTTAAAATACCCCACAAAGCAGTCATGTTCGATGAGCGATTTTTGTTGCTCGCAGGCTTTTTCCAGTAGAGCCAATATATGCTCAGGTAAATCAAGATAATCTGCTGTGTTAAAACCGTACTCTCCATTGCCCGCAAGATATTCAAAGCGCCCTTGCGACTTTCGCACAGCAAAGTTATTACTCTGTGCTGATGGTTTGTTTGCGTGTAATAGCGTCGATATTTGTACCAATAGGCCGCTGGCAAACTCACGCAAGCTCCGAATACGAAATAAACTGGTAGTCGAGTCGATTACCTGCTCCAATCCTTGGCGGTGAGTTTCGAGCTTCTTTCTTGCAGTTTCAATATCTTGAATATCTCTATATCCTCTCAACCCGGTATAGACCACCGTAAAAAGCTTGTCGCTACTGAGGTGAGTTTTATCTTTGTAATCATTAATATCATAATTCACAATGACGGTTCTTTCGGGTGCCTGGCCGGGCTGTCCCGTTCTTAAAATAATGCGTGTCAGGTGATTATTTAGCACCTTCCTAATAAACTCTGCGACCTGTAACCCTGCATCATCCGTCTCCATGACCACATCGAGTAATACCAGCGCAATATCACCGTGCTCTGCCATGACTTTTTTCGCCTCCTCACCAGAATAGGCGCTGACAAAATCAATGGACTTACCGTCAAACTCAAAATCACTCAGGGTAATTTTAGTGACTGTATGAACATCCGGCTCATCATCAACAATCAGGACTTTCCATGCACCTTGCTTTTCAACTTTAGGTTTTTTGGACTTTTTAAACAGTGCCATTTGATTCACCTATGCATGCAGGTTGTACGTTTATCGGAACTTTGATCGTAAATGTGGTGCCGCAATTGAGGGTTGAATCGACAGAGATAGCGCCCTGCATTTTTTGCGTCACAATATTAAAAATAATATTCATACCTAATCCAGACCCGCCGTTTCCTCGATTAGTCGTATAAAATGGGTCAAAGACCTTTTTCTTGGCTGTTTCTGTCATGCCTTTGCCATCATCGGAAAACAAAACCACCAAGTCTTGTCCGTCTTGCGTAAATGTAATCACCACTTCTCCATGTACTTGTGGCTCATAGGCATGGATCAACGTATTTTGAATTAAATTAGTAAAAATCTGCGCCCATGACCCGGGGAAGTTTTTAATCAAAAAAACTTCCCGCTCCGTATCGATACGAAACGCGATGTTGGATTGCTTTAACTGACTATTTAAGCTGGTCATGGTGTCTTTTAAATACTGCACAATATCAAACTCTCTGACCTCTTCAGCGGATTGGTCCACCGCAACAAGCTTAAAACTCCTTACTAAATTTGCAGCCCGCTCTAGGCTACTTTCTATGGTATTGGTCAGCGCGGTAGAGTCTTTAATAAACTTTACAAAGTCATCTTCTTCTAACTCGCCCTGCTCGTACTTTTTGTGTAAATTTTCTAGGGTACTCTTGAAGTGAGAAACCCCTGTTAAACTGGTTCCAACTGGCGTATTGATTTCGTGCGCTACACCTGCGACCAGTCCACCCAAGGACGCCATTTTCTCAGATTCAATCAATTGATTTTGCGCTTTTTTAAGCTCATCTAATGATGTTTTTAATGCCGCCTCTGATTGATGGCGCACCTCAATTTCATTTTTCAACTGTGCTTGCTGTGCATGTAATTGGTCAACCGATTGCTGCAACTCTAAGGTGCGTTCACTGACGATTTTTTCGAGGTTTTTATTAAGGCTATCGAGTTGCTCAAACGAGCTGGCTGTTTTGTGCATCATATCGTTCAATGCACTTTGCAACATGCCCAGCTCATCATTTGGATTCTGAGCAATATTGATATGGGAGCTTTTCATGTCATCAGCTTTAATATTGCTGGCTTGGAACGCGAGTTTGCCCAAAGGTGCAGACAACAACTTCCGAAAGACAATGGTCACTAACACAAAGATGGCTGCGGTTTTTATCAAGGCATTAATTATCAGTAAAAATATACCTGATTGCATGCTGTCATAAATATAGCCTTCATCAGCGTATAATTTGACCGTGCCGATTTTATTTTCCATCCCACCTGATTTCATCATCAGCGGAAACTGATAAAAAGCCTGAGGATCGGTATTAATCGCTCTGTCGGGGATATCACCTCTGGTCAGGATAAACTTTTTATCGTCTTGCAGGACAATACCTGCAATATGAGGCAAGTTGATAATGCTTTGCGCTGTGATGTCTAATTGTGTGTAGTCTAAATTCCACAGATCAGAGGCCAGAATATTGCCAAAAGTACTCTCAGATGCTTTTAACACTGCCTGCGATTCTTTTTTTGTATTTATGAAATCAATGTACAAATGCACGCAAGTAACAACTGCGGTGAGTAGTAGATAAATTGATAAAACAATACTAAGAAGTCTGATTGAAATAGAGTTTTTTACCATGCACTCGCGCTCTACGCGCCAAAAAGTAACTCGACATAGTTAAAATTAGTTGTAATTTTTGAAAATCACAAGCAAGGCACCAGCAAGTGCTCAAAAGTAAATAATCAGATGAACACCCCGTAATTTCAAAAGATGCACTACGCTAATAGTATTGGGTAACAACAATGAGAGACCAATGTACAAGCTCATACTTATTTGGTTATTGCTGGTAAGCTACGCATCTATTGCCACTGAGACAATACGCGTTCGGGGCAGCCAGTCTGAGCATGATAGTACTCACAATTACTATGTTGGGCTCATTGAACTGGCTTTCGATAAACTAAAAAAACCAATTCAGATTCAATTTTCACCTTATATGGTGCAAGACAGAGCACTCTTTGAACTACAGTCTAATCGGTTAATTGACTTGTACTGGGCAGGTACCAATCAGCAACGAGAATCTGAGTTGGGCGTGGTGCCTATCCCCCTGATTAAAGGACTGCTCGGATATCGCGTGTTTACTATCCATCAAGATAATGAACAGTTATTTTCTCAAATCAAATCTATCAAATCGCTAAAAAATATGACTTTGTGCCAGGGGCAACACTGGCCTGATACAGACATCATGCTGGCCGCTGGCCTGAGCGTGATCACCAATGTTGTATATGAGAACATGTTTAAGCAAGTCTATGCCGATAGATGTAAAGCCTTTCCAAGAGGGATCAACGAGGCCTTCTCGGAAGTAGAAAGCCGACAAAAAATCATGCCCAAGTTAATGGTCTTTGATGAGGTTATTTTGCACTATCGGTTCCCTATGTATTTTTTTACCCACAAAGATAACACGCAACTTATTAATGACTTACAATCGGGCTTGATGCTGGCAATCAAAGATGGCAGCTTTGATAAATATATGCAAACTCACCCTACGACTCAGCACCTATTCCCTCTGAGCAAATGGGACAATAAAACGATATTAACCATAGATAACCCGTTTTTATCTCAATCAACACCGGTTGATGACAAAGCGCTGTGGATAGAATTGGGTAAAAAACAGTCGCGGTAAGCAAGCGGTATGCGCTTTAAAGGTGAGCGCAGGGGTGGATTAGCTATGTACGTAAGCCAAAAAGAGCATATCCTGAATGCATAGTTTAGCGGTATGCGCCTCTTAAAATACTCAGCAACGGTGTCATGATATCAACTCTGCGCATACCATCTATACAGTAAATTGCTCACATATTGATAGACATTGGACAATACTTGGCATACTCAAAGAAGCGAATTAGGTCCTAATGACTGGGTATTGTTAATTCCCACAAGGGATAGATGCGCAATACCCAGCAAAAAATTGACACCTTAGGCGGCATTTATCTCGAATAAAAATATTTTGCCTACTACTTTCAAAGGCTAGCAAAGCAATTTTGTGTAACTTAATAAGTTTGGTTTGAAAAATGCATTAAAAATTTACTAAGTACAAACTTGCTATTGAGTGATGTCACCACCATGAATGAAAGCACAAATACCGTGTATGTTTTGAGCGGCTACGCAAAATACTCGACCACAGATCAAAGTAAATACAAACTCGGCAATAAACACTCTATCGGTCTACTCACCACCGATAAAAACTACGAAGAGAATATCCATACCCTTAAAAACTTTATTAAAAATTTAGGGTGGGACTCCATCACATTTTGTATGGTTGAGGAAGTTGACGACATCAATACCTTGTCCAATGATGTTTTAATATCGAGCTTTCAGCGCGCCCAAAAGAACGGTCAATCTTTAGTCGTCAATGACCACCCGATTACTGTGCATTAGTGCAAAATACATCTTAATTCGTGCAAAGAGTTTATGACTGCGAGCGCAGCAAGGACATTCTCTTTGCGCAAGGTGAAATGAGCCGTTTTAACCAAAATCTAAATATGACTCTCTATAACCCAAAAGACCAAAGCAATTGATTTTTATATTCATTGCTCTCTTTTCACCAATAGTGCTTACCGTATAGCAATTTTGCTGATTAATAAAAAATAGAACCAAATGAATGTTAATATATGATTATTATGGATAAATTTTCTATCCATTTTCTATTTAGCTAAAAATAGGTTTTAAATAAGACCCAATTAACATTGGCATTTAAGATGCTGTAAAACTAAAACAGGGCCTCTTATTTATGAAACTTAAAACACTCACACATGTTATTTCTCTTATGTTGATAACAGGTTGCACAACACAAATAGAACGCATAGAAAACCCTGAACTTCAAAAGAATAAAAAAGGCGCTTATACCAACTTATTCCCAAGTCATTTTACCGATAATGGTCCCCACCATATCAATGATGATTTAGATCTCCTTAAGCCTGAAGAAAAAAAGGTGATTGAAAGAGCATTTTTAGACCCAGTCCCTTCGCATAAATACAGTAAGAGCTATGGTTACAACTTCAATGATTTAGTGTATTCAAATATTAAAATTAGCCCAAATAGAAGGGGTGAATTAACTTGGTTAGGCCATGCCAGCTTTTTAATCCAACAAATGAATAATGACGCCTTAGTTACCGATCCAGTGTTTCACGAATTCGATGGCTTTTTAGGTTGGCTTGGACAGCAATTGAGCACCTCATTTGTTCGACTAGGAGAAGCCCCTGTCAACGCTAAAGAGCTGGATTTTGTATCTGGCGTGCTGATCTCTCATGACCACTTTGATCACTTAAGTAACACCACGCTTAATGAATTCAGTAAAAATACACAATTATATTTGCCTTTGGACAGTGCCAGCGATATTGATTACGAAAATGGGCCAATAACCGAAATGGACTGGTACACTCATACTCAACACAATAAAACACAAGTGCACTTTTTACCAAGTAACCATAACTCCTCTAGAGGAATGTTTGATACCGATCACAGCTTGTGGGGGAGCTGGATGCTAGATGATGGAAAATACAAAGTATATTTTGCTGGTGATACCGGTTACAGCGATGTATTCAAAGATATACGAAAAAAAATGGGCCCAATGGACGTTTGCTTGATGCCAATCGTCGCCTATCATGAAAGTAAAAGGCGGGTACACATGTCACCAGAAGATGCTATAAAAGCTGCCGATGATTTAGGCTGTAAGGTATTTATTCCATGGGGCTATGGCACATGGACTTTAGGGTGTGAACATGTCCATGAACCTCTTAGAAGACTCGCGTTGGCAGCAGAGCAAACGCCACCCAACTTCATTATAAAAACGCTAAAAATGGGTGAAAGCGTTAACTACCACACCCTACTTAACACAGCCAAAAATTAATTAAAAACCGTCATATTTTGATGACTTAGTAAACCTCTAAGTCATCAAAATACCCAACTTCACTCAGCTCAATACGGTGTTTCTCAATCCAAAATTGTGAGGCATGTATTTTGATATAATTTTGATATTCAATGACTTTAAGTTCATTCATATACGGCTTCATTTGATAAAGTAACAGAGCACTATGTAGGGCGTTATTATGCTCATAGCTTAATCTCGCACTATCAAATGCCTGCTTCGCAGCTTGTATTGCTCCGCTGAAATCTTGCTGTGCTCGTAATACCCTCGCTTTTTGGTTAAGGTTAAAGCTACTTTCTGGCTGCGTTTTGAAAAGACCAATGGCCTCTTTCCACCTCTTTTGTTCAATATACCAAGACAGTAAATCTTCAATACTGCTTTCATAAATCCACTGATATTTGGCAAGCTTTTTTAGACCAAGTAATTTTAAAAAATAAGATTCCGCTTCAACCTTATTCGGTGAAAATAACGCCAAGTGATAATGAATAACCGCAAAGTGTGCTTGTTCAATTTCATGCGCGATCAACAGCGATTTAGCAGTATTTAAGTATTGATAACGATTTACCAAGTCGCCTAGTTTATGAGATAAAATCGACCCCGTCGTTTGCGCTTTAACCTCTGACAATACATCATCACTTTGCCTCGCATGCTCACTCGCGTTACTAATATGATGTTGTAGCTGGCTAGTATTATGCTGCGCATAAGCCAACCACGCCAAGGCTAACTCTATATTATGAGCAACCTTTGAATAGGGCGTTTCAACTAATAATGCCAATGCTTGTTTATAGTATCGTTCGGCATGTTGGTAAGCCTGTTGCTGATGAAAAATGCCGCCTTTAAGGTATAAAGCTAATGCAGTATAGGGTGAACTTTTTTGCAGCTTGGATTCAATAAGCAGCTTTTCAATCAATGCCCTAGCAACATCAAAGTTTTGATGGGTTATTTCTTGCTTTATCAAATGGTAAATAACTGATAAATCATCTGGTTGGTGCTCTAAAAGCAATTGTAGTTTTGCCGCCAATAATGCTGAGTTGGGCTCATTGAGGTATCCCGATTTTTGTACATTAACAATGGTTTTATCAAGAGCATTCGTCATTAACGCTTCATTTTTTGCAAAAATATAACCGTGCCACTCACGCTCTGCACCCAGCAACTTATATTCAACCACCATTTGCTCATCTAATTGCGATACATACCCGGATAGTAATATTGCTGTATTCTTGATCTGGGCCTGCTCTCTAACCTTATCCGAATAGCGAAATACAGCGTCTGTATCTATAGTAGCTAAATCACGATCATCGCTTTGAAAAGCCTTATTGCGAGTGAGCAAAGTGTCAATACGATCAACTTGTAACTCATCCAAAGCATCTGAAAATGAAAAGGGAATAACGTAAACCTGACCTTTCGATTGCTTATTAGAAAGAGAATCGTCAGAAGAAAATCCAAAAAACAAAACAAAAATAATAACTAAGAGCAACGTAATAACAGAATAAAGATAATATGACGATGTATACCATTTATTCATTAACTGAACTGGGGCTTTTTCCTCACTTTTCAGTTCCTTGGGCTCAAATGACAACTGCCACACGTAACCCTTTTTAGAAAATGTTGTTATCGCATCATTTCCAAAAACACGGCGAAGATGACTAATATTTTGAAAAACAACCTGTTCAGAAACAACCTGTTCGCCCCAAACCTCATCGAGGATCCTGTCTTTACTTAGAATTTTATCTTTATTTTTAATAAATAAAGCTAATAACTTAGCTTCATTACTTTTTAAATCTATCGGCTTATCGTTGTGGTAGAGCGTAAAAGTATCATCATCAAAATAATACTTTTCAAAATAATAGTGCATAAGTAATCATTATTTTTATCGTATATGACTTATCAAAAAGGCAGGAAGTACCCTGTGGACTCCGCATTATTAACAATCAAACAATAAATTACTAGGATAATTATTAAGTTAGTAGTGATTATTAAATTAGTGGTAGAGAGAAAAGTAAACCTTAAAAACAAAGATCCTGATCTGCGTCAGTATGACAAATTATGAATGCATAACCTATAAAGGGCGTCAGGCCCCTTTGTTCACATCTCGTATTGCTTCAAAATCGCGAGCATATCATCTGGAATGGCCGCTTTTTGCCCTGTTTTCATATTAAACATCACCACAGTGGCATACCCCGTAGTGCAGACTACTTGCTGCGACTCACTAAATGCCTCATAGCGCATAGTAAAACGGTCTTCTTTGATGTCAGTAATGTATGAGCCAATATAAAGAGTGTCAGGGAAAGTAACAGGTCGTTTGTATTGCGCGTAGGTATCACGTAGAACAGGACTATGACTGGGCTCAGATAAAATAGAGAGCAACCCGGTTTGCTTTAAAAAATCAATCCGCGCGGTTTCAAAATAACGGAAATACGACACGTTATTCACATGCCCCAACGCATCCATTTCACCCCAAACCACATTAATTTTCGTGTTAATTGCAAACTTTTCGAAAAACTCCTGCATGATCTTGCCTCAAATTATGATTATTTAATTCGAGAGTAGCAACTCATCGTACCAGCCGCAAGATGAATACGTGCAAAGGGTTAATGACTGCGAGCGCAGCGAGGACATTCTCTTTGCGCAAGGTGAAATGAGCCATTTTAGCCACACTTACTACTTTAAACGGTCTTGTGCGGAGCAAGATTACTTTTGCGCAAGGTGAAATGAGCTATTTTAACCACAGCCTAATTGCAGCGACCAATCTCAGCCCCCTCACTCTCCCTTCTCCAAATACCTATTTGCATGCCTTAAACTGTGTAAATCATCAAAGCGAACGCCATGTTTTGCCATCACTGGACGTATTTTTTGACTGATCACTTGTCGAATATAAAAGGGCTGGTTTGGCACAAAATGATGAATGGTATGTGTGCGACCAAAATCAAAACAAAATAATTGAAACGGTAAAAACCAGCGGCTGGTGATCACATGGGTTTGCTCCAATACATTTGTCACACCACCATAATAATGCATAGAAGAAGTGAGCAGGTTCAGTGATGCTGAGCGGAGCATATTCGGTAATATCAGTACCACCATTAAAAACTCAGCCACCGCCACTAGCTCTACTCCCCATGCTGGCAAGGTGAATGACATCACAAATTGCAGCGTATAATAAGCTAGCATCCCATACAAAACCCCAAAGTAAGCAATTGCTAACGGCGCGCCAGCATTAAAGACTCGAAAAAACTTAAAGCCACGAATTTCTTTACTAAAGCGCTTTGAATTTATAAGCAGCCCTAACAGGGCATCGAGGATAACCACAGCCCGTAAAAAAGGCGATTGAATGCCATTGCCCACCAAACGCTCTTCTAAGTCCTGCGAAGTACCAGACACTTTATGATGGTGCAGATGTATCTTCCTGCGATACCAAGGGTTCACCGTGTTTGGCCGTATCAGCCACACACTTAACATCATAAAATTATGTACAAACGGGCGCTGGCTAAAATACTGCTTGTGGAGCAAATCATGCTCAAGCTCATGAGCAATGGAGGTGATCAAAGCCACTAAAATAATGCACACCCACGCCGGTATTGCCGCAACATAATACAGCGTCGCAACGCCCATGAATGCACACAATGACAACAGCAAAATGACTATGGCAATACCGTTTTGCCATTTAAGAATAGGGTAACGCGCCCTAAGCGCTGCCTCTTCAGCTTTTATCGCCGTCACGATTGCATTGATGTTCTGCTTCGCAGTTAATTTTGACATGAATAGCTGTGCTAAATGGTTGATACCAAGATGATACATTAAATGGGGGGTGATGGGATCAGAGTGAGTGGGTGAGTATGTGGGGTGTTATTTAAAGACTATATTGGGTGATGATAGAGGAAATAGATCAATCTGAACTCTGCGATGCTTAGGGCTTATATTCTTTACGATGTTACAATAAAGTAGGCACAAGAATAGTGCTTAGATAATTTGAAGCTGTTCAAAGTAAATGAATGAAAGTTAAACCAAATGTTCAACTATTAAGAGAGGTAAGGAATGCAAACTCTATTAAACCAAAAAGACTGCAAACAGATTAGCGGAGGTGGTCCTTACAGACCAGCAAAACCAAAAGTTCAGGCAATCGTTAAGGTTAGGTAATTATTTCTCAACCTTAAATTAAAGGCATCATTGTAAATGATGCTTCATTTACTCAAACTATCTACCCCGCCGCCATGTCTGCGCAGCGATCTGACTACAAACTCCATCTGTTTTTTCTTAATCCAAAATAATTAGGAAAAATTTTAAACAACTACTCTTGTATTATTTTTTAACCACCCTTATATATTAGTAAGCTCATTTTGCAGTAGAGCTATTCCTTTAAAAATCAACCTACAGGAGTAGTTTATGGCAGATATTGTCAAAGTAAAAAAAGCATTCAACTTATTCTCTTCCAACCTTGGTAAAGAACTTCAAATCGCGACTTTGGAAAGCCTTACGGGTTGGAAGAAGAGCACAATCAACACATACTTTAATAAAAAATGGAAAGGCCAGATTCTGACAAGAGAAAGACCTGGCGTATTTAAAGTAGTCATGGATGCTAAAATGAACTTTGATAATTTCTTCGACTTGCACACACAAGTTGATAAAGGAGTTAGGTAAGCACAAATCTATGAGGTCAGCGTTGTTGGTCAATAATGTGGTTTAAGCTTAATGACCTCATTCAAATATTCACCATATGTGTTTTCGGGCTTTGTCATTTTAATTGGCATCGAGTAGTTTTGAAGGGGTTAGAATATTCTAGCCCTTTTGTTCAAAGGCTTCTGTTAACACTCAAACTGCTCTTAAACTGATAGCTATAATAAATATGGATCCTGACATTCGTTAGGATGACGAGGGGCAGATTGCAGTTGAAACCTAGAGCATCTAATTAGGGTAAGAATCATCTATATCCCAACCCAAGCAAACAAACCTACAGACTACTCCACTCCCCCTTCTATCACGCCTGAAAATAAGCAATTGATGAGTAATGCGCTCGCATGGATGCGAGCCAAGCCACGCTGGCACATGGATGAGCCTTCGTGGCGGTTACGTTCACATCAATTGATTATTTGAAGAAACAGCGTGATAGTTAGGGCGCCGAGGGGTTCCAAGGGGAGGCCGGCGTCAGCCGCCCCTTGGTTGTCGTCGCCAACGCGACAAAATGTTTAATTGGAGGCTGCTGTCGACATATAAGCTGTTGTTAAACTGATTGCACTTGCACACATGGATCCTGACGTTCGTCAGGGTCACGAGGGTAAGATTGCACCTGAACCCAGCATCTCTGCAAAATGGATCCTGACCTCCGTCAGGATGACGAGGGCGAGATTGCACCTGAACCCAGCATCTCTGCAAAATGGATCCTGACCTTCGTCAGGATGACGAGGGGCAGATTGCAGTTGAAACCTAGAGCATCTCATCAAGGTAAGAATCATCTATATCCCAACTAAAGCAAAAAAATCTACAGACAACGCCCACTCCCTCTTCTATCACGCCTGAAAATAAGCAATTGATGAGTAATGTGCTCGCATGGATGCGAGCCAAGCCACTCTGGCACATGGATGTGCCAGAGTGGCGGTTACGTTCACATCAATTGATTATTTGAAGAAACAGCGTGATAACGGGGCGCCGAGGGGTTCCAAGACGAAGGTCGCACCCGAGAGGCCAGCGTCAGCCGCCCCTTGGTTGTCGTCGCCAACGCGACAAAATGTATAGTTGGAGGTTGCTATTACCAACAAATGCATGATTAAAACTAACAGCACAGAAAAATAGGTCCTGACGTTCGTCAGGATGACGAAGGCGAGATTGCAGCTGAACCCAGCATCTCCGCAAAATGAGTCCTGACGTTCGTCAGGATGGCAAGGGCAAGATTGCACCTGAATCCAGCATCTCTGCAAAATGGATCCTGACCTTCGTCAGGATGACAAGGGCAAGATTGCACCTGAATCCAGCATCTCTGCAAAATGGATCCTAACCTCCGTCAGGATTGTGAAAATAAGAACCCCAAAACCCGCCCACAAAAAAACCGCCTTAATCTCTTAAGGCGGTTTTCAAATTAAAATCCATGTCAGGATTTCTCCCGACAATCAGATATCAATTACTCTGCATATGTCTCAACAGCTGGACATGAACAGATCAGGTTACGGTCACCGTATACGTCATCGATACGGGTTACCGTTGGCCAGAACTTGTCTTTTGCAACAGCAGGTACAGGGAATGCAGCATAGAAACGGTCATATGCACGCTCCCACTCGTTTCCTAATACGTCAGCTTGTGTGTGCGGAGCAAATACAAGTGGGTTGTTCTCTACAGACCACTCGCCAGACTCAACCTTTGCAATCTCTTTACGGATTGAAATCATCGCTTCGATAAAGCGGTCGATTTCAACCTTAGACTCAGACTCAGTAGGCTCAATCATTAACGTGCCTGCAACTGGGAATGACATCGTTGGTGCGTGGAAACCGTAGTCCATAAGACGCTTAGCTACATCCATTTCAGTGATGCCAGATGCATCTTTAAGTGGACGTAAGTCAACGATACACTCGTGCGCAACACGGTCGTTACGGCCGCGATATAGCACTGGGTAGTGGTCCGCTAGTTTCGCCGTTAGGTAGTTCGCGTTAACAATCGCAATTTCAGTCGCTTGCTTAAGACCTTCGCTGCCCATCATCGCGATGTATGCCCATGAGATAGGTAAAATCGCCGCTGAGCCGTAAGGTGCAGCAGATACCGCGCCGTTGCCTTCTGTTGTGCCCGCAACATTGATAACGCTGTGGTTAGGCATAAATGGGGCAAGGTGCGATTTAACACCGATAGGACCAACACCAGGACCGCCACCACCGTGTGGGATACAGAATGTTTTGTGTAGGTTTAAGTGCGATACGTCAGAGCCGATGAAGCCAGGGCTTGTCACACCTACTTGCGCGTTCATGTTCGCGCCGTCCATGTATACTTGACCGCCATGCTGGTGAACGATGTCACATACTTCACGGATAGTCTCTTCGTATACACCGTGTGTAGACGGGTAAGTAACCATGATACAAGATAGGTTCTCAGACACTTCTTCTGCTTTCGCACGTAAGTCGTCAAGGTCGATGTTACCTTTGTCATCACAGCCAACAACCACAACTTTCATGCTTGCCATTTGCGCTGACGCAGGGTTAGTACCGTGCGCAGAGCTTGGGATCAAACAGACATTACGGTGCGCGTCGCCACGTGATTCATGGTATTTACGAATCGCGATAAGACCCGCGTACTCGCCTTGTGCACCTGAGTTTGGCTGTAGTGATACTGCATCGTAGCCTGTGATATCTACAAGCCAGTCGTGCAGCTCAGTCATCATCGTTTGATAACCTTGTGCTTGCTCAAGTGGACAGAATGGGTGAAGCTCAGCGAATTCAGGCCAGGTTACTGGGATCATCTCCGCTGTCGCGTTTAGCTTCATAGTACAAGAGCCCAAAGAGATCATTGAGTGGTTCAATGCTAAATCTTTGTTCTCTAAACGCTTGATGTAACGCAGCATTTCAGTTTCGCTGTGATACTCATTAAAGTTTGGATGGGTTAGGATCTCGTCATCACGTACCAAGCTTGCTGGGATACCTGTGATGTCGTTTGCCGCAACCTCTGCGTCAAGCGCAGCCACATCAAGACCGTGGCCTTCGCCAAGGATGATGTCAAATAATTCTGTGATGTCAGCGCGTGTCGTTGTCTCATTCAGTGCAATTGAGTACTCGCCTGCGTGGTTAATTGCAAAGTTCACTTCATTTGCAACAGCACGTGCAACGACTGCGTTTTTGTCTGCATCTTCAGCCACAACTGTGATGGTATCAAACCAAGTGTCGTGCTTCAGTGCAACGCCTTTTGACTTAAGGCCAGTCGCCAAGATGCTTGCAAAGCGGTTGATGCGCTGTGCAATAGTTTTAAGACCTTGAGGACCGTGGTACACCGCGTAGAATGCAGCCATGTTAGCCAGCAATACCTGCGCTGTACAAATGTTTGAGTTCGCTTTTTCACGACGGATGTGCTGCTCACGCGTCTGCATCGCCATACGCAGTGCATCGTTACCTAAACGGTCTTTAGAAACACCAATGATACGACCAGGTAGTGAACGCTTGTACTTGTCGCGTGTTGCGAAGAAGGCTGCGTGTGGGCCACCGTAACCCATAGGTACACCAAAGCGCTGTGCTGAACCAAGTACCACATCTGCGCCTAGTTTACCTGGGGCTTTTAATAGCATTAAGCTCATGATGTCTGCAGCAACACAGGCAATCGCTTTTTTGTCTTGTACTTGTGCGATTAGGTCAGTGACATCAACCACTTCACCTGATGTTGACGGGTACTGGAATAGTGCACCGAAGATTTCGTGATTTACCACATCGCTTGCAGGTGCGACAACTACGTCAAAACCAAACTGTTCAGCACGTGTGCTGACTACGTCAATCGTTTGAGTGTGTACGTCATCTGCAATGAAGAAAGTATTTGCTTTTTTCGCTTTTGCTACACGCTTAGATAGGGCCATTGCCTCTGCCGCTGCGGTAGACTCATCAAGCAAAGATGCACTTGCCAAGTCTAGGCCTGTGACATCCATAGTTAGAGTTTGGAAGTTAAGAAGAGACTCCAAACGCCCCTGTGCGATCTCTGGCTGGTAAGGCGTATACGCTGTGTACCAACCTGGGTTTTCTAACACATTACGTAAAATGACATTAGGTACGTGTGTTGGGTGATAACCTTGGCCAATGTATGATTTAAATACTTTGTTTTGACCAGCTACTGACTTTAGGTAGCTCAGCGTTTCAACTTCTGTACGGCTTTCACCAATCTTAAGACCTGTTTCTAAACGAATAGAGTCAGGTACCGTTTGACCGATCAGCTCTTCAACACTTGATACTCCAAGCTCAGCAAGCATTTCGCTTACTTGTGCGGCATTCGGGCCGATATGGCGACGAATAAAGTCTTGCTTTTGCTCTAACTGTTCAAGAGATTTGGCGTTTGACATTAGTCCAGATTCCTATGATCCAAATAAAATGGGTGTTCCTGCATTGATGCCTAGCAATGTTGCCAGACAAAGGCCTTGGTAACGCAGTCACAAATAATGCTTTGAGAGTAAACCAAACCAAAGCGGTTTGATTTAACAACAAAAGCCCCAAAAAATGGGGCTTTTAGTCATTCAACGAATTAGTCTTCGTCGATTGAATTTGAATAACCTTCAGCGTCAAGTAGGTTTTCAAGCTCAGACTCGTCAGACGCCTTCACTTTGAATAACCAACCGTCACCGTATGGGTCGTTGTTTACAGACTCAGGAGAGTCTTCTAGCTCTTCGTTGATTTCAACGATAGTACCAGTGATTGGTGCGTAGATATCAGAAGCCGCTTTTACAGACTCAGCAACTGCACAATCTTCGCCAGCATCTACTTCGTCATCCACGTCAGGTAGGTCAACAAATACCATGTCGCCTAGAAGTTCTTGTGCATGCTCAGTAATACCTACAGTGAATACACCGTCGCCTTCAGCGCGAACCCATTCGTGTGAAGATGCGTATTTTAACTCGCTAGGAATGTTGCTCATTTTTTGTTCCTTTGGTCGTTTTAATTGGGCAACCGCCCATTATTCTACTCGTTACAATGATTTTAGATCACTGACTGACCGTTGCGTACGAAGCAAGGCTTCACTACTTTAACGTCTACCAGCTTTTTGCGCATTTCAACTTGTGCCGTTTCCCCAGTTGAACGAGGTACACGTGCCAATGCTACGCTGAAACCTAAAGTCGGAGAGAATGTACCAGAAGTGATAACACCTTCGCCACCTTCTACGATAACTTTAGAGCCACCGCGTAAAACGCCTTTGCTCTCAAGCACCAAGCCAACTAGCTTATCAGTGCTCTTGTCAGCACGTTGTTGCTCAACCACTTTACGACCGATGAAGTCACGATCTTCTGGTTCCCAAGCAATGGTCCAAGCCATGTTAGCAGCCAGTGGAGATACAGTTTCATCCATATCAGAGCCGTACAAGTTCATGCCTGCTTCTAAACGTAGCGTATCACGTGCACCTAAGCCAGCCGGACGCACGCCCGCGTCTAGCAGTTGCTGCCAAAGCTCAGCAGCATCGTCGTTATGCACAACAATCTCGTAGCCAGCTTCGCCAGTGTAACCTGTTGTTGCAATAAATAGTTTTCCAGCTTGCGCACCAAAGAATGGCTTCATACCTTCAACAGCAGCACGCTGCTCGTCGTTTAAGATAGTTGCTGTTTTTTCTTTTGCATTTGGACCTTGAACGGCAATCATCGCGTACTCTGGACGCTCAGTCACTGTCACGTCAAAATCAGCCGCGACTGCGCCGATGTGCGCAAGATCTTTTTCGCGCGTTGCTGAGTTAACAACTAAACGATAATCTGTTTCTGTGAAGAAGTAGATGATAAGGTCGTCAATTACGCCGCCTTGCTCATTCAACATGCCTGTGTAAAGCGCTTTACCTGCAACCGTTAGCTTAGCAACATCGTTTGCCACTAGCTTGCGTAAAAACGCCTGTGCGTCAGCACCTTTTACATCAACAATGGTCATGTGAGATACGTCGAACATACCTGCATCTTGACGCACTGCGTGGTGCTCTTCGATTTGTGAGCCATAGTTGATTGGCATTTCCCAACCGTGGAAATCAACCATTTTAGCGCCAGCTTCTAGGTGCTTAGCATGTAGTACTGTTTTAGAAGTCATACTTGTCCTTCACTTTTTTGGTTTATGTAAGCAAGTTAAGTTGCTCACATATAATCGAGCACATAGTCTCGATGGGGTTAATCATGAGCTGATAATCAGCTCAAATGCACGGAATTAGTTAATGCAAAAACCTGCATCGCTTAACTTCTTTTGCCATAGTGATAGTGGCTCTGGCTGCGCGATGAGTTGATGCTGCTGCACACCGTCTTGCAATAGCGTGGTGATGAATACATCGCCACTTTGCTTGCCATAGCAAGCCTGCAGATCAGAAATACCTAAGCCCGGTGTGAGCGAAAAATGGGTTAACAATGACTCAAATGCTGCCGCACCACTGAGTTGTGCAATGGCCAAATCATCACGGCGCATCAATTCGATGTCATAGTCCTGCTCATGTTGGTCAACCAGCGCTTGCAATGTATGTGCTGCGTCTTGGTCCAAAATGAAGCGATAAGCGGTTTCACTAAAGTAATAAACTGCATAACGATGGCCATTTGCAAACGACCCTTGAATGCCTAAACCCGGTGCAATTAACTTGTTTAAGTTAATGTCAAGCTCTTGATTAAGAAAAGGAGTTGTTTCAAAGCCACTAAAATCCAATACCACCTGACCGGCCAATGCTCTGTAGGCATTTGCAGCAGGTACCGTCCCTTGACGATGCTTGGCAAAAATTATTGGAGAAAACGTCATACAACCACCTTAGTGAAATGAAGATAGGCAAAAGTATAGGGGGGGTGAATGGCAACAACAAATTGTAATTATTTATCAATTGATAAATAATATTAATGTATTCGAGTTTTATAAATAGCTTTTTTAAATATGAAGAACTTATCAATTGATGGCCTACGGACACTCGTCACGGTTGTAGAGGTCGGAGGTTTTGCCAAAGCAGGCGAACTACTGGGCTTATCGCAACCCGCGGTGAGTTTACAGATCCGCCGCTTAGAAGACTTGCTTGGCTGTAAGCTGTTTAAAAAGCAGGGTCAGCGCCAAGTGCTCAATCAATATGGCGAGCTACTACTGCCCCAAGCCAAACAAATGCTGCAATACAATGATGCTATTTTACAGCAGTTTACGTCTGAAAGTGTCACAGGACGTATACGCCTTGGGATCCCCAGTGAATTTGCCGCACGCATTCTGCCCGCTATTATTGGTGACTTTGTCTCTCTTTACCCTGATGTAGCGTTAGAGGTAAAGTCCAGACTAAGTAAGCATTTACTTTCAGTATCAAGGCAAGATCAATTTGACTTGGTATTGGCACTCAATGAAGAGCTTGAGTCTGTTAGTCACCCAATCTTTATGCGTGACCAACTGGTCTGGGTCGGTGACTTAAACCTCGCAAAAAAAGAAGTCATCACGTTAGTGGCTGCACCGGAGGGCTGTATTTACCGTCGCCGTGCCATCGAAGCGCTACAGCAAAGCGGGCGTTCTTTTCGCATCG
This sequence comes from Pseudoalteromonas luteoviolacea, assembly GCF_001750165.1. Taxonomy (NCBI): domain Bacteria; kingdom Pseudomonadati; phylum Pseudomonadota; class Gammaproteobacteria; order Alteromonadales; family Pseudoalteromonadaceae; genus Pseudoalteromonas; species Pseudoalteromonas luteoviolacea. The sequence continues at coordinate 620,131 of NZ_CP015411.1, read as the reverse complement.
TCTACAGCAATGCCGATTTAACCGGATTAACCGCTGCACTCAAAGAGGGCTTAGGGATCACTGTGCTGGCAAAAAATACCGTACCTGGAGAGCTGACCTATCAAGAACATACTCCAGAGCTGCCAAAACTTGGGGAGATTGGGATTAGCTTAATTAAAAATACTCAGGAGTCTGCCCATGCGGTGAACAAACTCGCTGAGTTTATCGCGCTACGTTTAGCGTAACGCTAGTGCCCGACCGCTTGCTTTACAAATAAGCTTTTTATTGGGCCTAGGTTATCCACTAGGCTCAACCCTAAGCCGCGGATCAGTTTTTTAGCTGGGTGTGCGCCCTCAAATAAATCTTTTAAGCCCTGCATCATGGCGATGTGCTTTTGCGCATCAAGCTTACGCGCGCGCTCATATTCTCGCAGCACTTTATGTACGGCGAACTCTTGGCTTTGCTCACCGAGTGCTTTAATCAAGTGCGCGGCATCTTTTAAACCTAAATTCATGCCAAGCCCTGCCAGTGGATGAATGGTGTGTGCTGCGTCGCCCATTAACACCACACGGCCTTTAAGCCACTGCTGGGCATAGCGCATGGTCAGCGGAAATACCGCTCGCTCACTTTGCACTTCACACAATCCACATTGCATATCGATGGCTGCAGATAAAGATTTATTAAACTCACTGGGACTTTGCGCCATTAACTGCTCAGCATGCTCAGGCGAGGTAGACCACACAATAGAATGCATATGCGCTTCAGCCAGTGGCAAAAACGCCAATGGACCCGTTGGTAAAAAGACCTGACGTGCAGTACTCTGATGCGTGCAATCCGTTTTTACTGTCGCCACAATGGCATGGTGATCGTAATCCCAAAAGCTCAACGGCATATCAAATAACCTGCGTACACCTGAGTTCGCACCATCTGCTGCCACCAGCAATTTACTCATCACGGGCATGCCTGAGTCCATCGTTATCAACACATCCGTTTCAGTTTGATGAATGGTCTGATAACGGCTATCAAACGCCAAAGTGACATGGTCAAAGGTCTGCAATTTATTGTAGAGCGCGTAGCGGATCCCATCGTTTTCGATGATATGACCAAGTTGTGGCAGCTGCAAAGACTGCGCATCAAAGGCGATTTTACCAAAACTATCTGCATCTCTGACATCCATCGCGGTATAAGGCGTAGCGCGGCTGGCAAAAATATCCTGCCATACATCGAGTGATTCAAATAACTGCTGACTGGCCAAACTAATTGCGCTAACGCGCATACTGTAGTCCTCAGCCATAGGCTTCGGGGCATTACCCGCATCTAGCACCATCACCGATATATCTTGTTGTGCTAACCCAAGTGCCAACGTTAAACCGACACAGCCACCGCCAACAATACATACTTGCACTTGCTGCATGAGAGCTCCTTTTATTGCACTCGACCCATTAGCTGTCTGGCCAATGGTGCTTTTAAAGTAGGGAAAAGACTGATCATCATCAAACCGCAGCTGCGTCCAAACGCCACACTGCGCGACTCATTGGAAAAGAGCCGTACCAAACCATCGGTGAGCGTCATCACCCGACCAATATCGTGATCTCTGGCAACCTTATACGCCTGCGTAAATGCATGATTGCCCCATGTTACAATGTCCGAGGCCTGTAGTTGCGATACTAGACATTGAATGTCACGCATGCCCAAGTTGAAGCCTTGCCCAGCGATGGGGTGAATGGCGTGCGCGGCATTACCAATGACCACTACGCGGTGATGCACAACACTGGAGATCCGTCCGTGTACTAAGGGATAGCGACTGCGCTTTCCGACAGCTTCAAACACACCACCTCGATAGCCAAACTCTTGCTGCAATCTTGCTAGAAAGGCGGTGTCATCAAGTGCGAGTACCTCTTCCAATGCACCTTTGTTCATGCACCATGCAACTGAGAAGCGGTCGTCACTCATAGGCAACAGTGCAATGGGTCCTTGTGATGTAAAACGCTCAAACGCTTGTCCTTGATGACCCGGTGACACTTTTACATTGGCAATTAATGCCCCTTGCTCATAAGGGAAACTATCAAATTCTAAATTTAATAAATTCCGCGTAGGCGAGTGCGCACCATCGGCTATCACCAAGAGTTTTGCTTGCAAAACAGGTGATTGCTCCGCATCGAGTTCAACTTCAACATGTTCGGTGTGCTGCGTTAGTGATTGTACCTTAGCAGGGCAAAACAAGGTGATATCTTGGCTTTGTAATTGCTGATGCAAAAACTGTCCGTATGGGTTTACCTCCACGACATAGCCTAGCGCATCGACTTGATATTCCTCTGGCGTGATGGACGCTTTACCAAAGTGCCCTCTATCAGAGACATTAACTTGCGAGATCCGTTCGCTAAAAGGCCATGTTTTATTGAACAGATTCAATTTGCTCAAGTAATCAACCGATTGCTCAGCCAGCGCGATGCTGCGATCGTCAAAGCTCGGGTGGCTGTGTGCCTTTGGGGCAAACGCTTCCACCACCGCAATACGGCAATTGGGGATTTGTTTTTTTATACTGACGGCAGCAGTGGCACCCGCCATGCCACCGCCGACGATAAGGACGTCGAATTGTTGCAAGCCTGATACTCCCAAATCTTGCAGTTAGGCTTTTTGCATCAGTGCTTCAATCTCAGCGATAGATTTTGGCACATCAACAGTTAAGTTTTCATGGCCATCTTGAGTGATCAGTAAATCATCCTCAATGCGCACACCAATGCCTTTGTATTTTTCTGGTACTTCAGCATCTTCGTCAAAATATAAACCCGGCTCTATAGTCAACACCATGCCCGCCTCAAACGGTCTGTCTGCCTCATCCAGTTTATATTCACCGACATCATGTACGTCTAAACCAAGCCAGTGGCCCACTCCGTGCATATAAAATGCCTTGCACGCTTGTGTTTCTATTAGCTCTTCTAAAGTGCCAGAGAGAATGCCAAGCTCAATCAAGCCTTCTGTTAATACACGCACAACCTGCTTATTGGCTTTAACCAGCGTGCCGCCGGGCTTCACTTCTTCAAATGCAGCCAACTGAGATTTTAATACCAGATTATAAATCTCTGTCTGTGCTTCACTAAACTGTCCGCTGACAGGAAAAGTACGTGTAATATCCGCAGCATACCCTTCCAATTCACAGCCTGAGTCGATCAAGATCAAATCGCCCTGCGTTAATATGTCGCTGTTTTCGGTGTAGTGTAATATGTTGGCGTTATTGCCTGAGCCAACAATGGTGCCATACGCTGGGTATCTCGCTCCATTCATCGCGTAGTGGTGATGAATTTCAGCTTCTAATTGATACTCAGTGGCGTCTGCCTTGGCAAACTGCATCGCGCGAATATGCGCTTGTGCACTGATCTTTGCGGCTTTGCGCATTACAGCGATTTCGTCTGCGGATTTAAACAAACGCATTTCATGTACGAGCGGACGAATATCTTTAATGGTCTCAGGGGCTCTATACCCTTTTTTAGGTGCGCCGCGCAGCGTGCTCAGTAAACGCCACACTTTATCATCAAAATCTGGATAAGTACCTTGGCCAAAATACAGTGTCGCGGTGCCATTCACTAAATTTAGCAGCTCATCATCAAGCTCTGTCAGTGCATGAGTATCATCCATGGCAAACAAGGTTTTCGCTTGCTCAAAACCGACACGTCTACCGTGCCAAATTTCAGCCAACTTATCTTTGTTACGACAAAACAAGGTGCTCAGCCCCTTACCTGCTTTATCTTTGCTCAGCACCAGTACCGCATCCGGCTCTTTAAAGCCGGTTAAGTAAAAGAAGTCACTGTCTTGGCGAAATGGAAACTCGGTATCACGACTACGTGTAATTTCAGCCGCCGCCGGAATAATGGCCACTGAGTTATTATCTAGGTTGTTTAGTAGTCGCGCGCGACGTGCTACAAACTCTTCATTTTTTATCATAATTAATGCACTGTTTTTGATGTCGCGCCATTTCCTTGCTCTCGGCCCATCTCCGCAAAGCATAATAGCGCAGAAACTCGAATATACTCGACCACTTCATGAAATGCTTGCTGGTCTTCCTCTGTATCATCGAAATGCGTATCAAGGCGAGTGATCTCGCTGAAGTCGCTGATCACTTCTTTTACATCAGCTGACAGCTTGCCGTAATCTTTTTGCTTTAAGCCAAATCCAAGTAAAAACCCAGATACCCAAGATACTAAGGCATTAGCTTGATCAATAAGGGCTTCATCATCATTTGGTAAGTACACTTCAAAGGTGTGTTCAGGATCATTAAAGCGCTCTACCACAAGCTTGTATAACTCAGCTAAAAAGTCTTTAAGTTCAACGCCAAATGCTTGGCCATCGTTGAATACGTCGCTGAGTAAACCTAGGTATTCTTTATCATCAATACTCAATCCACAGGCTAAAATACCGCTGATGGTGCCATGCACTTCTGCCGGTGCGACAAAGATGCCGTGTTTTTCGAGTAATAACTGGGCTTGTTGGTAATCTTTTAATTCGATCATAAGGCTTAATTCTCATTCACTTGATAAGGTTAATGCTACCACTCGAAGTATAGCAACTACAATGCATTGTCTTATTCTGTAGGAAAAAACCCCGCAATTGAGGGGGGTCAGAAGCACTAGTAATTTACCCGACAAGCAACATTAGGTTCTTGCCTGTATGGAAAAAAAGCAAAACCTGCACAGACAATGCTCAGAAGATGGATTTGCCGGTAAATAAGCAAGATTTTTTCATTTTAAGGTTTAAGCATTCGATGTTGTCTTATATACTAAAGTTGTTCCCTAGCTCGCTGGACCGTGGATTATGTCCCTGAGCCGATAAACTTTTTTTAGGAATGCAGTTTATCCACTTTTGCGCAAGCTTGGCATGTACCGAGAAGCCTACGGTGGGTTGTTGCTTTCCGCCTTGAACCTTAGGGTTCAAGGACTTATATCCGCATCCACGCAGCCGGGGACACCTACCATACTATCAAAGTAATCTACTTACCCTTTGCGTTTACCCAATTTAGAATAATAAAAAACCCACAGAACACAGTCCTATGGGCTTATTATATATGCTGTTTAGTTATCTCTTAAATTGTCGATTTGCGCTTCACAGGCTGTGCATACATAGACAAAACAAACTCTTTTAGCTCATTTGGCAATGTTTCAATACTTTGATTGAAACGTGCAGTTTCTTCGGTGCTGCTGTTTGTTTTATCACCCGCTGCGAGGTAATTACTTGAATGCAGATAGTAATTATCAATGATCTGCTTATCGATGATCTGCGCCAGCTCCTCAGGGGTTTCAAAATCATCTTCGATCGGCGTACCAAACGCGACATGTACATTCCCTTTGTCTGCACTAAAACCATCAATAATACTCTTGATGTCTTCCCCTTCCTCTTTTTGATATTCACCAAATTGCTGTTTATGGTAAAGCTCTTTTGCTTTAGCTAACGCACATGGTTCATATTGATAAGAGATCGAAACGGGGACTACTTTGAGTTTACGAACATAATCAGCAAAAGGCTCTTTCAAACGTCGACCTTGTAACTGCAACATTTTCAACAGCGCAGGATCGGTATAATCAATGCCGTCTTTTGCTCGGCCTTCTTTTTGGGCAATCCAAATTGAATTACCTGATTGCAGTGAATCATAAATATAGCCAGATAGCTGAGATAACGCTTTGAGCATTTCTTTTGGCGCTTTTGCTGAACGCTTCACAATAAAGCTCTTATTTAAACGCATGAGCTCTGTAATGTAAGGCACTTGCAACAAGTTATCACCAATGGCAATACGCACCGTTGGCAAATTGTTTTGGTGTAGGCCCCAGTTCACTAACGCAGGATCGAGTACAATATCTCGGTGATTTGAAATAAACAAATACGCGGCATCTTTGTCTAAACGTTCTAGTCCTGAATACGTGACTTTCGATGTCGTACGCTCAACCAGCATAGACAGATATTGCGCCACCTCATTTTGTACGGCCTCTACATTATTGACCGTTTTCCATTTAGACTTTAATTTTGCTTTTACCAAAGGCCTGCTGATGGCAGAGAAGGCTGCCAGCCACTTTGGTAAGTTATGCTCAGCAATTACATCTAAAAACTGCTCATCGGCCAATAACCTCGCTAGGGCTGCGGGCACTTCATCATCATTATATGGTCTGATATCTGCGTATTTATCCACTAAATTACTCTTACTGATCTAGGCGTGTGACAAAAAAACGGCTCATTCTATCTCGCTCTTTATTCGGATGCTAAGAATATCAAGTCTGACCACACCAAGTGGTGTAACGTTCCTTCATATCAATTGCAAACAAGCGCAGCATTAGCACCACCAACAATAGCGCCATGAGCTGACTAACCCAGCTTGGTAACACTTGATGCTCATGCCCTGCCATGGCTGACACTTCAAAGCCAAAATGAGAGACTAGGTAATCCGTTAAAAAGCCAAACACTATAGCGACACCTATCACAGCTGTGATATAGGCTGCAACAGCGCGACGTCCCAGCTCTTTTGCAACCACCCCAATGGTGGCCACATTGGTTGCAGGACCTGCCAACATAAACACGAGCACCGCACCAGGTGATACTCCTGCTAAGAGTAAACCCGCAGCTATCGGTGTTGAGGCAGTAGCACAAATGTACATAGGAATACTGATCAAAATAACCACTATCATGGCCAAAATGCCATCTCCCCACTGTGCTAGAAACGCGGTTGGCACAAATGTTTGGACTAATGCAGCGAAGAATATACCAATTAAAAGCCAAACCATAGTATCAGATAACAGCTTGTTACAACTAAATTTAAGTGCCTGCCAAAGCTTGTTTGTAAGGCGGCTCTGACTAGAGGCATTTGAAGCGCAGCAAGTGCTTACTTCTGGTTTTTCTTTTTTATTGTCAGATGCACAACAGCTCGACTGTTCGCTTGCAAGTGCTGGGGCATCTTGTTTATTAGCTTGCATCACCTGCTCTGAACCACCGCATGAAGATGATGTCGCCTTGGCAACAACTGATTCTGTACTACAACAAGCAGTGCTTTTCTCATTTGGCGCCTCAGACTTTGTAGCACATGTTGACGCAGGCACTGGAGGCGCTTTACTACAACACGTAGCATGATTAGTAGGCGCATTTTCTGATATGCCTTTATCAGCCTCAACCTGATGCTCTCGTCCCACTAACAACCCTGCCGTAATTGCACTGGTGACTGCAGCGATGGGCCTGATAATGGCCATAAATGGTCCAAGTAACGCATAAGATACCGAAATAGAATCTACGCCAGTTTCAGGTGTCGACACCAAAAATGCGGTAGTGGCACTTTTAGATCCTCCTGCTCGTCTCAGTCCTATCGCAGCCGGAATGACACCACAAGAACACAGTGGCATCGGCGCACCAATGAGCGCCGCTTTTATGGTGGTCCACAACCCTTCTTTACCTAAGTGACGCTGTAAAAAGTCTTTAGGAATAAACACATTCAACAGCCCAGCCAACAATAACCCTAACATTAACCAAGGTGCTGAAATGACAAATAACTGCCAAAAATTACTGATGAGTGTCATCTAAATCCTCCAATGCAGTCAAAATTGAGCATGTATTTGCTGGTTCATCACCACCACAACATTGATCGGCTAATAATGTTAATGAACGTTCAAACATGCTCAACTCTGCTATCTTCTCTCTAACCCAATCTCGTTTTTGCAGCGTGAGTATCTTAACCTCTTCACAGCTGTGCATTTGCTTTTCAATTTTAATACTTAATAATTCTTGAATATCTTTGAGATTGAACCCAACTTCCTTTGCTCTCACAATAAAGCGCATTCTTTCTACCGCTTGTTTATCATATAGACGATATCCCGCAGCACTTCTTTCACTCGCCGCCAATATTCCCTGCTGCTCATAGTACCTTAATGTATCGGTAGACACTTCTAGAAGCTTGGCAAGCTGTCCGATTCGAAACATTGTCATTGCTTTCCACCCAATAGTACAAACCCTTCAACCAATCTGTATACCATCATATTTACCCACAACCATATTAGGTAAAATATAAACACTAAAAGTGATACACTGGCTTTCGCAAATTTGCTGAACGAACACAAATGAACTCTGCAAATGGTGTTGTGAATAAGATATTTTTAATTTTCCGCATTAAAAAAGACCCTAAAATCTATCATCACCGTTTCGTCAAATTCATCACTAATACTGAGTATAAACCTTGGAGTTTACTCCAAAGTCAATAACGAGATAAAAATATGAATATTGTTGTTTTAGATGCCGCGACCTTAGCTGGCGTCGACCTTTCTCCACTTCATGCTTTTGGGACAGTGACCACCTACGAACACACGACGCCCAATGAAGTCGACAGCCGTATTCAGCAGGCCAATATTGTTATTTCGAATAAAGTACAGTTATCAGCTGTGCACTTTGCTACCGCCACAGAGTTGAAGCTAATTTGTGTCGCAGCGACGGGCACCAATAATATCGACTTAGTCGCAGCAAAAGATGCAGGCATTGCTGTTACTAATGTCGCTGGCTACTCTACACCTTCTGTCGTGCAACACACGTTTACATTGCTTGGTAATTTGATGAGTAATATACATAGATACGCGGCAGACACACAGCAAGGTGCTTGGCAGAAAAGTCCGATGTTTTGTCGTCTAGACTACAGTATTAATGATATTGCAGATAAAAAGTTTGTGATTGTCGGGTATGGTAACCTCGGTCAAGCAACCGCGAAAGTCGCAGAGGCATTCGGTGCCAAGGTCATTATTGCAGAGCGCCCCAACAGCAAGGCAACACGCAGCGGGCGAGTAGCTTTCGAAGAGGCAATGCAAATCGCAGATATCGTCTCCATACATTGCCCACTGACACCACAAACCGAAAACCTGTTTAACGCGCATACACTGGCGCTTTTACCTAAGCATGCCATTTTAATTAATACAGCACGTGGCGGCATTGTGAATGAGCAAGCTTTGGCTGATGCTCTTGCAACCAAGCAAATCGCAGCTGCAGGCGTTGACGTACTATCCATTGAGCCGGCCACAAGTGATAATCCGCTTGTCACTTATAAAGGTGACAATTTAATGCTAACACCACACACAGCTTGGGCAAGTTATGAGTCTATCACTCGTTTAATTCAGGGTATCGCAGACAATATCACCAGTTATCTGAACGGCAGACAGCATAACCGCGTCGTATAACACATAAATACTTTCCTAAATAAGGCCACAGATCAACACTGTGGCTTTATTCACTACATTTTCTTCATTATTATTACTTTTTAGTGATAAAGCGTACTACCTCAAATTCTAAAAATCATAACTCACTGATTTTAAAAAACAAAAAATTGGCAAAGCAATTGCAGAGTTAAACCAAGTAAAAAATATAATTAAACTTGATGGTTACCCTAACCATCGGGTCATGAGGATAACAGAATGAAGAAACTACTCGTTGCTACTGCGCTTTTAAGCACTACATTATTGTCTGGTTGTATTGTGGCAGTCTCTGATGGAGAAGTACGCCACCACAGCAGTTGGACAAGCACTCACCAAGAAAACAGAGAAAAAATCAGTAAACTTGAGCTTGGCACAAGCTATAAAGCAGTGACCAGTAAGTTTGGCACACCTGATTTTAATGAAGCGGTCTCTAAAAACGGCCATACCTATCAAGTGCTTTATTTTGCCACAAACAGAAAACACTCTGATGGTCAAATTACCAAAGATGAGTGCACACCATTAGTATTTAAAGATGATCAGCTTATTGGATTTGGCCAAGCCGCTGTAGATAGTTATTTATAAACAGATTTGACATACTTCCCTGCTAAAGCCGCATACCGCGGCTTTTTTTATTCAGCGATTCACTAAAACGACACGCTCTTGCTGATGATGCGCTTGCAATAGAGCTTCGTCGGCTAACTCCAAGCTGTCATTTTGATCGCCAGAAAAATCCTCTTGTACATGCACAACCCCTATACTGATGGTGACATGTGCGCAGATCGGTGAGCTCGGATGTGGAATAGACAATGCATCAACAGCCTGATGCATCGCCGATGCCAATGACATAGCTTGATCTGCATTGCGCTTATTTATCAATGCAACAAATCGCACACCATCGTATCTTGCCACAAATCCGTCTACTTTTTGCGTCATGCTCTCCAGCACTTTTGCAACTTTAACCAAACATTCATCTCCAGCACTAAACCCACAGCTATCGTTGTACTCCTTAAAATAGTCGATATCTACGAGCAAAACTGACAATGGGACTTGCTGGTCACGACTTTGGTACCATAGTTGAGCCAGTGTCTCGTCCAGCGCTCTGCGGTTCGGTACTTCGGTCAGGCCATCAATATTTGCCAAGCGCTCCAATAAGTCATTTTTTTGCTTGATCGCTAAATGTATTTTCACACGCGCTTTAACGATATTTGGGCTAAATGGTTTCACAATGTAATCTACCGCGCCGAGCAGTAGCCCTCTTGCTTCATCTTGGTAGCTGTTGCTTGCAGAGATAACAATCACGGGAATTTGGTAACAGCTCGGATCAGCCTTAAGTTGCAGTAAAAAATCAAGCCCTTCATCATCAGGCATGAGGATATCAACAATGATCAAATCAATATGTGTTTGTAGCAGCCGCTCAAAAGCCTTATCGCTGTTAGCACAGCTAATTACCAAGTGCTCATCAGATAAGGTGTTTTCTAGAACCACCCGATTTAAAGGATCACCATCTAAGACTAAAATATTGGCCGACTTTTGCATTTAACTTCCTTTTGTTTCCAATAAAATAAACTGCTTAGCTTGCTCTATGAGTGAAATCAACCCATCTCTTAAAGCGTTGTTCAATGAGGTATCAGCTGTACGTTCAGCAGATGTACTAGCCACCTTTTTAATGCGGGAATTTGCTTCAACTATCTTGGCATAATCCGCCAATCGCGCGAGCCCTATTCCACCCGATGCCCCTTTGATACTGTGTGCAATTTCAGCCAACTGAAGATTACTTTGTACGCCACTCAGATCGCTCACATATTCATCACATAGTTTAGCAAACTTCTCCAACATTGTTTTTACTAAGGTTGGATTGTTCATCAGTTGTGCCAAGGCAAAGGCTTTATCAAAAACACTCAGCTGCTGAGTCACATAAGGTTGCAATGCACTGCACAAATTCTCAGGAGAAATCGGCTTTACAAGAAATGCGTTTACACCATGAGCAAATGCTTTTTCCTTTTCATGTTCATGGGCATTTGCTGTTAAAGCGACGATAGGTAAAACCTCTTTATTTAACTCTGAACGGAGCAATTTAGTTGCTTGATAGCCATCAATATGCGGCATATAAATATCCATTAACACCATATCCGGCTTTAGTTTCTGACATATCTGTAAAATATCTTGCGCGCTTGGAAGGGCGACAACCACTGCACCATGTTGCTCCAACACCGTTTTTGAAATATCCAAGTTCAATGCATTGTCATCCACGACTAAACAAAGCGCATTTGCTAAACGTTCATTGCTCTGAACTTCAGTCACTCGCTGCTCAAGTGGAGATAAACATAACGACTGATAAAAAGTATGCTGTGGGATTTTTAAAATATTGAGCGATGTCGCCTGTGCAAGCCCGTTTGATAAATCACTCGGTACCACCAGCCCTGAGCAGTTTGAATGTTCTGTATCGCTATAGTGGTGGCATAAATAACTCAGCTCTTCTGTGTCATCACAAGCAACATAAGTAAAATTGTCTAACTGCTCTAATGCTTCACCAAAATTGGCAAAGTGCGTAATGTGATAATCGCTCAGATAATCTGGCAAAGAGGCTGTAGACACCAAACAGATTTTGTTTTTAACCGCGACTTGAGGCCTATTTTGTGTTCGTAGCATCAACTCAAATTCAAAAGTACTGCCCCCGCCCTCTTCACTGTGGATCTCTATTTTCCCTCCCAGTAAAGTGACTTGCTGTTTGACTATCGCAAGACCTAAGCCGATCCCTTCATATTCTCGTGAGCTTGACTCATTGCCTTGCGTAAACGCATCAAATAGTCGTGCTTGGTCATCTTCTTTAATCCCAGGACCCGTATCAAAGACGCAGAAAGAGAGCCACTGCTCCCCATCTTTGCTCCATTTAGAAGCCAAACGTAATCCTACTTCTCCACGATGTGTAAACTTGACAGCATTACCTAATAAGTTCACCAAGATTTGTTTAATTCGTGCTTCATCACCAATGAACTCAGGCCATACATCTGGTGCTACTTGCAGAGTTAAATTCAACTTTTTCGCATCACTCAAAGGCTGAATAAGTGCACTTAAGCTATTAATTAAGTTCAATATCGTAAATGGCTTATTACGTATCTTTGCCCGCCCACTCTCCAGACGAGCAAAGCTCAATATGTCACTCAACATCGTCAATAATTGCTTCGCTGCGGTCTCTATGTGCGTCAACTTTTCGCTATCTTGCGTACGAGTCAAAGCTGGCTTTAAAATGCCAACTAAACCCAATATGGCGTTTAATGGTGTGCGGATCTCGTGGCTAATATTGGCAATAAAGCGGCTTTTTGCGCGATTTGCTCTCTCCGCCTCTATTTTGGCTTTTGTAAGCGCCGTCACATTTTGCACATGGATAACAAAATACTTTGGCAACTTTTTCTTGTCCCATACCAGTGACACACTTAGCTGCAACCAGAGCGAAGACTCACTTTGCGATAGACTTAATACTTTGACGCCTTTACGCTCCTCAAGAAGCTGGTTTAATACAGTATTGAGCGTATCAAGCTCATCTTGGGCAAAAAGCGCACTTAAATGCTGGCCGGCTTCCACACCATTCAATAGCTTTCGTACAGCACGATTAAATTCTAAAATAATACACTCTGTAGATACCAATAGGATCCCATTTGGCGCATGTTTAATTGCCGCTTTAAAATTCTGCTCTGAGGCACGCAGCGCTATCATGGCTTGCTGTTGTTCACTGATATCACGTGCTATCCCTAAACTCCCGATCCGGCTTCCCTGATCATCAAATAATGGGGATACGCTCACCAAATAAGCTTTACCATCAAAATCTAAGATTTCAGTTAATGGAATACTATGTCGCTCCATAGCTTGTTCAAGCTCTAGTAGCTCCAAATATTTTTGGCTAATTTCTTGATGTTCTTTAGCAACTAGCTCACTTTGCGGTACATCAATAAACCGCTCAAACGCATGATTACAACCAATGAATGAACCATCAATATTTTTGAAATAGATGAGATCTGGCACCGAGTTTAGTACCGTGTTAAGCAGCGCGGCTTGACGTTCTTTCGCTTCAAAACTACGTGACAGTGCTTTTCTTTGCCGCTGAACTTGTTCGTCTAAACGCGCATTATGAGTTTCCATTTGCTCAAACAGCGTCTGCCTTTGCACTACCACTTGTTTTATCTCTTTAAACCAAGGTTGCCAATCATTTGGTACTGGATAATTTAGCGTATTAGACTCAGCTAAATCTTGCTTTGTCAGATAATGTACGAAGTGTTTGAGCGGACGAATAAATATTTGCCCGTTTAACCATAAAAATGAGAAAAAAGTAAATACAATAAAGAGCGCTAAAAAGCCAAGCTCAACCAATACTTCATGCAGTACTGTGGCAATAAACGCATCTTCTGATTGCTGAAATCTCAGTCGGTACGGTGCATTCTGAATTTCACCAACCAGTTCAACGCCATCGCGCCAAGGACGCGCACGTTCAGGAGCATTCGGCTTAGTTAAAACCACTGGTTGACTGCTTTGCACGAGGACCTGCTCATTGATATCAACAAGCGCGAGCGTCCCTGCGTCAAAAGTGAGCTTATCTAATAAAGCAATGACCTTATCTGCATTATAAATCAATATAATATGAGACTTTCCCCCACTATTGACCGGCTGAGCAATGCTAAAGTAGGTATTGCCAAATAATCTGGCTTGTTTACTGTCCGGATTCGCTAACCCCCCTTTTCTTGGGCTGAACCGCCCCTCAACGATGGCGGTTAAAAGGTGGCTTTGTGTCTCATCGCGACGTTTGACGAATGCAAACCCATGTTCATTAAAATAAGCCACCGCTTCCAACTCGGTGATCAATGCCAATGCTGTATCAAAACTAGGCCCTAAAGCCATGACATGCAACCAATGCTCTAACACGTTTGGAGATGCTTTATATGTGCCGAGTCCGACTAATTCACCACCTTGATCGGGTAAGCGGTGATAATAATAGCCTAACTGCTGCTGAACTTGTCGTTGTACGTCGCGAGGTAATTGATACTTAATCGGGATATCTAATCCCCGCTTAATACTACCAATCACAGTACTGGCTGCGCTGGCTGCTTGATCTACTTGTGCCAAAACGGCTGTAAACTGCACCTGATAGACAGCGTATTGTCGTTCTAGCTTAATATTAAATAAATGAAAGCACAGTACTACGGCAAGGATCAAAGGAATTAATAACGCAACACAGATAGATTTTCGATAAGTTTTGAGTGGCTGAAACTCTGACATAATGTCCATTCAATGGCCTGTTTTGGTTCTTTCCATCTTTTTTTCAAAGGTTAGCGAGCGGAGTTCAGATAAGCAAGTGATTCACATCGCAACCCTCTATTTGTATATGAAAAAACCAGTGTATACCCGATACACTGGTTGGCCTTGATCAGCTATGTATTACAAATTTTCTTCAGCAAATGATGCTAAACGACTTCTTACCACACCATTGAGGTTAATTGTTGCACTGCCTTCGAAGTCTTTAAAACGCTCCACAATATAAGTAAGTCCCGAGGTCACAGGTGTTAAGTAATTACTGTCTATTTGTGCCAAGTTTCCAGTACAGATAAGCTTGGTCCCTTCACCACATCGCGTAATAATGGTCTTAAGCTGTGAAGCCGTTAAGTTTTGACTTTCGTCTAAAATCACCACTGCATTTTGAATGCTACGACCACGCATAAAGTTAACTGACTTGAACTGGATATTGGCCTTTTCCATTATATAATTGCGACTTGAAATCGGACTTTCATCATGTTTGTGCAATACCTCAAGCGTATCGGTAATTGCCGCTAACCAAGGCGCCATTTTCTCTTCCTCGGTGCCCGGTAAAAAGCCGATGCTTTCCGCGATTTCTGGGGTATTTCTGGTCACAATCACCTTATCATATATCCCCTTTTCTATAATCATTTCTAGCGCACTGGCTAATGCCAATAGCGTTTTACCGCAACCAGCAGGACCTGTTAATACCACTAGCTCGATATTGGGATCTAATAGAGCATCCAATGCCATCCCTTGATAAACATTTTTAGGTTTCACCCCCCATGCCTGTTGATGCAGTAATCGTTCGACACTAATGTCTTTTAACGTCACATGCGCTTCATCATAGCCAACCACACGTGCCGCAAAGTGCTCACCGTCATCTAGTAAGTATTCGTTGTAAAATACTTCTGGCATCCGAGATTTAGGTACTTTGTGTAAACTGTATCTACCTTGCTGCTCTGTTTGGCACTCACCCACACTTGTCCAAAAGTCTCCCTCAAATTTGTTGTAACCAGAGGTTAATAAGTTAATGTCATCAATCAACTGATCTGTTCGATAGTCTTCCACAAACTTCAACCCCACCCCCTTTGCTTTGAGGCGCATATTAATGTCTTTGGTTACCAGAGTTACTTTTTTTTCTGTGTATTGTTTTTGAAGTTGTAGCGCACAGTTGATAATACTGTGGTCGTTTTCATTGCCAGGCAACCCAGAAATACTGTCGGGGTATAAATGGTCATTGACAATAATAAGCTTACCACTGCTGGCTGGTTTATTAGGATCTCGCTGTACTTTCGGTAAATCAACACCTTCTAACATTTGCTCTGGGGTCGCATCGGTCAGTACATCATCTAAACTGCGAATCGCCACACGCGCATCTCGGCTCACATCACGTTTTCTATCTTTGATGTGGTCAAGTTCTTCTAACACAGTCATGGGGATCACAACATCATGTTCTTGGAAGGAAAGGTAAGCGAGGGGTTCGTGAAGTAAAACGTTAGTATCTAATACATAAATTTTCCGGTCGAGGTCATCTTTTCCCATAGTGCATTCCTATTCGTCTGCAATTTCTATGATTGAACTGTGTATTGCTCGCCACACAATACATCGCTCTCACTTAATTTTAGTCTATTTGTCACAAAAGTCGTTTTCATGACAAAAAACCTTTTGCTTAAATGTCCCCATTTATTTCCAAAGTCACTCTATTGGCACTTTTTAAAATCATTCAATTCGTATATTTTATCTCCAACAATAGCGATGTTTGACTATGCTTAATAGCCACTATTGCACAATAAAAAACAATCAACGGTGAACAAACAGCAATTATGAAACAGTTATCTTGTAAAACCTGCGCAACACCTCGCGGTAAGGCACATTTATTGTGTTTTTACAATCTTGAACAAGGCTTTGCTTCTCGGTAACATAGCCGCCTTTTTTCTGCGAAGATGAGAAAACCATGAATTTTTCCTTAGGTCAGCGCTGGATAAGCGATACCGAATCAGATTTGGGTTTAGGGGCCATTGTCGCCTTAGAAGGTAGGCAAGTAACCATTCTGTTTCCCGCCAGTGGAGAAAACCGCGTTTATTCTGTACAAGAAGCACCGGTGACTCGAGTAGCATTTAATCCTGGGGATGTGATCCGCAGTGTTGAAGAATGGGAAATGCGTGTAGAGAGCATCGAAGAGCAAGGGGATCTGCTTTGCTATCATGGTGTTCGTCTAGACACAGAAGAAACGGTCAGCCTAAAAGAAACCTTTTTAGATCATTTCATTAAGTTTAATAAGCCACAGGACAGACTATTTGCAGGTCAAGTGGATAGATTTGATCGCTATACACTACGTTACCAAACATGGCAGCATCAATTTAACCGTCAACAATCTCATCTCAAAGGCTTGATCGGTCAACGTGCCAGCTTAATTCCGCACCAGTTGTATATCGCTGATGAAGTTGGGCAACGTTTTGCACCGCGTGTTTTACTGTCTGATGAAGTGGGCTTGGGTAAAACCATCGAAGCCGGTATGATCTTGCATCAGCAGATCCTGACAGGACGTGCTAGCCGAGTGCTAATTGCAGTACCAGAAAGCTTGCAACATCAGTGGTTAGTAGAGATGTTGCGCCGTTTCAACTTACGTTTCTCCATCTTTGATGAAGAGCGCTGTGATGAAGCTTTTGCAGATTCACCCAATGTGTTTGAAACCGAGCAGTTGGTTTTGGTCAGTCTTGAATTTATCACCAAAAAACGTCGCTGGTTTGAACAAGCAACGCTTGCAGATTGGGATCTGCTTGTCGTTGATGAAGCGCACCACCTTACCGTGGAAAAAGATAAGCCAAGTACTGAATATCAGCGTATTGCTGAACTTAGCCAAGATATCCCGGGCCTCATCTTATTGACCGCGACGCCTGATCAATTAGGCCATCGTAGTCATTTTGCCCGTTTACAGTTATTAGACCCTGATAGATTCTATGACTATGATGCGTTTGTTGCAGAAGAAAGTAATTATAAAGAAATTGCCGATGCGGCGAATCAACTGCTGCAAGATGCGCAGTTAGATGACAAAGCCACAGCGACCATTACTGAGCTTCTAAAAGAAACTGATATCTCAGAACTTCTTAAACGTGTTGCTGCAAAAGAGCAAGAGGCAAAACAAGAGCTATTAGGCATGTTACTTGACCGTCATGGTACAGGCCGTATCTTGTTCCGTAATAGCCGCAGTGGTATTGATGGTTACCCTGGTCGTAAAGTGCATGCACATCCAGTTGACATGCCAAAGCAATACAAAACGGCGATGTCGGTACTTGGAAGTATGGGCGGCATACAAACTGCTGAAAAAAGCGCATTACGCGCCTTATTCCCTGAAAAAATCTTCCAAGAGTTTGAAGGCGAAAGCGCCAGCTGGACCCAGTTTGATCCGCGCGTTAATTGGTTAATTGAGAAGCTGAAAGAACTAAAGCACGAAAAAGTACTTTTGATCTGTGCCGAAGCACAAACAGCAATAAGTCTTGAGCAAACCTTACGCGAGCGTGAAGGTATTCGTTCAGCGGTCTTCCATGAAGGCATGTCAATTATCGAACGAGACCGTGCAGCCGCTTACTTCGCTGACGAATATGACAGTGCACAGGTGCTGTTATGTTCTGAAATAGGCTCTGAAGGTCGTAACTTCCAATTTTCACACCATCTGGTGCTGTTCGATCTACCACTGAATCCAGACTTGTTAGAGCAACGTATCGGTCGACTTGATCGTATTGGTCAGCAGCATGACGTGAATATTCATGTGCCTTACTTTGCGAATACCGCACAGGAAGTATTACTGCGTTGGTATAACGAGGCATTGGATGCATTTGAAACCACCAGCACGACCGGTCAGCTACTATACAAAGAGTTCTCTGAAGATTTACTTGAATTTATCGCTGCACATAACTGTGATGAAGAAGAGCTTGATCCTTTACTTGAGCAAGTGGCTAAGCAAAACACAGTGCTGCGAGCAAAAATGGAGCAAGGTCGAGACAGACTACTTGAACTACACTCGAGCGGCCAAGGCCGTGCAGAGCAAATAGTCAGTGAAATTGAAACGCTTGATGATGACGTTATCTTGCCAACTTATATGATTAATGTGTTTGATATTTTTGGTGTGAACCAAGAAGACAAAGGCGAAAACACCATTATTCTGAAGCCTACAGAGCACATGCTAAATCCATCATTCCCGAGCTTAAAGGACGATGGAATTACAGTGACATTTGATCGCTCCACCTCATTATCTCAAGAAGATGCGCAATTTGTCAGTTGGGATCACCCGATGGTAGAAGGCGTCATGGACATGATCTGTGATGATGATTTTGGCTGTGCATCTGTGGCGTTACTGAAAAACAACAAACTGCCTGTCGGTACGTTCTTTGTTGAGCTGATTTATGTGGCAGAAACCTCTGCACCTAAAGCGCTGCAAGTGGGCCGCTTCTTACCACCGACACCGATTCGTGTATTAATGGATAAAGCAGGCAATAATCTGGCTGAAAACGTCGCCTTTGACGCATTTAATCAGCAACTGTCTGCTGTCGGCCGTCAAACAGCCAGCAAGCTAGCCAACGCATTACAATCAGGGATCCACCCGCTTATTGCCAAGGCGACAGATATTGCAAATCAGCAATTAGATACGTTGCAAAGTCAGGCTCAAGCAGATATGCAAACCCGCTTAGACGAAGAGCAAACTCGTCTAAATGCACTTAAAGCGATTAATCCAAACATCCGTGAGGAAGAGATTAAAGTGTTTGATAAGCAAAAAGCACAGCTCAGTGAGCACATCTCTAAAGCACAGGTAAAACTGGATGCGATCCGTTTAATTGTGGTTGCTAACCAGTAATTACTCTTTTTTAAGTATGCAATAAAAAGACATTTTTATTGCATACTTACTATTCTATCACTACTTTTTCTGATTTTTAATTATTAATTTCATATTATATTCTTAGTTCTTGTAAATATATCTCCTCCTTGATAGCGTGGTTAAGATTTAATCAATCAAGGAAACGATAATGAAAATAAAAAAAGTAAATCTCCTCTTGGCGCTGAATATCTTTTTGTTAACGATAATCTGCACAAAGTTATACGCTTCGAACATACCTTCCCCACAAGGCAACTATTTTTTAATTGGTACTGACGTTGACCAAGTCTACAAATTGAACTTCAAGCCTAATAACCAAGTCATTGTGGCTGATGATTTTAAAGTTTCTGCCCAGTGGCAATGGCAGTCCCAGCAACAGATAATGGCAGACTTCTCTCAGCCGCAAACTCGATATCAAATACCGATGTCAGAGAATGAGACTCATATTCACCAATTAATAGGGCTGAGCTTTAATCCCAACACGCAAGAACCCAATGAATACACACAGCATATGCAAGTTTGGCATAAAGAAGCACAAATGGTTGTACAGACCTATACACTCCCAAGCCAAGGAGTTTTAGTAAAACAACGACAACTGAAAAAGTGGCAGACACAGCTGGTCGATACAACTTGGGAAATCGCTAATATTGATGAAGTCACACATGCAGACACACCTTGGTTTAGAGGTAATAGCTCAGTTTCAGTGACTTTTCATGAAAACGGTAAAGGTACAGTCAATCATTGGGATGACACACAAAGTGACTTAACATGGAAACTGAAAGGAAAAAAACTTGTTCTTCACTACCATCACAACGAACAAAACGTGAAATTGGTTATTCGCGTATTAGAGAATATTGATGATATTGGACTGCGCTTTGTTGCAAAACAGGTAAATAAAAAATCCAAGCAAGCAAAGTGGATCACTGGCTACATGATTGAAAAGCAGGATATTGCACTCACTTACGAACAAATTGTTGGCCAATGGCGCAAGTCTAATGGTCGCTTTCATGACTACTACTCAGACCAAATTGCAGTTGCGAGCGTTGCCAACACAGCCTCAAAATGGAAGCTCAACCACCTAAATCAACTTGTTAGAGAAAAGCTAGATCATCCAGAGCAAGGAACTGTACTTAATTGTCCCGACAATAGCTGTTATGTTAGTTGTGAATTCTTTTATGAGCTGCTCGCTAAAAAAGGCAATACACTCTACATTGCTTACCATTATAATTCAGAGTTTTATCCACAAGGCCCGTTAAAATTTCAAGGTAAATGGATACTAAAAGTTGAGTATGACGAAGCATTTGGCATAAAAGATTTTTCTAGAAATATCTTTTCAGTCACGACTATGAACTTAGAGTACCAAGGTCAAAGCCACCCATATCTATTTAGTCGTTTACCAGACGAGAACGGTGATCTAGTTAATCAAGTGACCTCACCGGAAGGTACAGGCACCTTTTCCTTTATAGAAGGTAAATTACACACATTCATTAACCAACAGGAAAGCATTTTTGAGATAACGCAATTTGAGAGAGATGGACTTTCAGTCTGTCAATATCAACCGGGTGAAAATTGTTCAATAGGTAAACAAGCGATATTCAAATTTACTCATGAGGCAGGGCCATACCCAGTTGCTCAATAACTAAGTGGGGCGTTACTTGCCCCTTTTTTAACTTAAAACCACTAAAGCGATTATCGATTGCAATCCTAAGCAAATGGCATTAGTCCAAATAATTGCAGGACGTTTAAACCTCAAACCGTACAGTAACCAAAACAGAAATACGACGACATAGCCAAATAAAAAGCTCATCGATAAAGTACTCTCACCATCACGATTCAACTCACTCAGTAGTTGACCAAGTAACGCAAATGCGCCAATACCACCAAATAATACACCTGCCATATCCCAATAACGCTCATCACTCATCAAAAAGTGTGTCCAAGTGACTCTCAACATGCTTGCCTCCCTAGCAAAAGCCTCGCATTCCAGTTTGTATAGTCATTTATTCTGGCAACAATATTGGGATGTGATAGCTGACAGAACCGTCCGACTACCACCACGTCACACCCGGCAGATAATGCTCCTTGTACGCCAGCATCTGAGTCTTCAAACACCACACATTCTCGACAGGGCAAGCCCAGCTTATTTGCAGCCGCGGTGAAAGGCTCTGGATCTGGTTTACCTTGTTGGACGTCTTCCGCCCCGATTAAATGCGTGGGTATAGGTAGGTGGCATGTTTGCATCCTCTTCAATGCATTATCACGATCCGCTGAAGTCGCTAACGCCCACGGTAAGTTCAACTGCTGTAAATGAGTCAGGAAGGCCTGTGCCCCTGTAATCTCTTCAACATACTTCGCAAAAGCAGCCTCAGCACCTTCCAAGTGCTTAACTTCCTGATGAAGATCTAAATGTGGCAAGTATTGCTTTACATAATCTTCGAAGCGGACTCCCCGGCCATCTATTAATACTTGCTCAATATCGAGTTGATGCATTTTACACCAAGGTGCAATGGCTTTGGCAATGGCGGTATCAGAATCGACAAGTGTGCCATCCATATCAAAAATAGCACCTTTATACTTAGACAAATTACAGTAAGACTCCATATTTCCCTCCTTAAAAACAGGCAATAAAATGCAAATAGAAACTTAAAAGCGCAAAAAAATGCAATATCATGCAAATAATACGCTTGCGATCCCGATAAGATCAAGTAAAATTCGGCAAAAAAACGCAGGAACATGCAAAATGCTATTGGCGGAACGACATCAATTGATCTTAGAACAACTTAATCTGCATGGCAGGATCACATCTGTGGAGTTGGCTAAATCACTGGCTGTTAGTGAAGACACGATCAGGCGAGATCTCAACAAGCTAGGTGAATTAAAACTGTTAAACCGTGTTCATGGCGGTGCTTTGGTGATGCAAGAAGAGACACCTGATTATTTTGACCGATTAAACACGCCAGATCCCTCAAAAAAGCGCTTTTTGGAACCCGCACTTAATATGCTAGAAGCGGGACAAACCATCGTCATAGATTCTGGCGAAACGTGCCGCTACCTCGCACAAAATTTACCCGCTAATTTACCTTTAACCGTTGTCACAGGCTGCCCACTCATTGTTCAGGATCTCATGCAACAACCTCAGGTAAACGTGATCCAAATTGGCGGTAAAATGTTTAAACCAGCTATGCGTACCGTGGGCCACAGTGCAATTGAAATGCTCAAACAGATCCGCTTTGATATTGTTTTTATGGGGATCTGTGCATTTCACGCCAAACACGGTTTTTGCGTCAACTACCTTGAAGAAGCTGAAGTATTACGTGCAACCATTGAACAAGCCGATCGCACCGTTTTAATGGGCCCCCATGATAAACTTGATAAAACCAAAACCTACCAGATTGTGCCTGCACATAAGATAAATCACGTGATAACAGATGAGGGGATACGCCAAGATGTACAAACAAGTATCCAATCACTTGGAATTGAATTAACCATTGTACCAAGCAGCTAGGGTTTACTTGGCCTTTTGATCGTAGCCAGTTAGAATACGCACGTTTTCGATCAAATTTGGAATTTTGCAGTGCTCTTAAATTACAACCCACCAACCGATCCCTACCTTGGCCTCTTATATCAGGATGAGCATATGTTGGTGATCAACAAACCAAGTGGCTTGTTGACAGTACCTGGCAAAGATCCAAAACATGCGGACAGCGTCATTAACCGCATCAACCGTGTTTTTCCAACCGCAAAAATCGTGCACCGTTTAGATATGGCGACATCAGGCATATTGTGTTTAGCAATGCACAAAGAAGCACATCGGTTTTTAAGTATTCAATTTCAAGACAGACTAACCAAGAAGCGTTATGTCGCACGGGTACATGGCAAACTAGAGCGCACAGAAGGTTCAGTTGACCTGCCACTCATCTGTGATTGGCCTAATCGCCCCAAGCAAAAAGTCTGTCATGAGGCTGGCAAGCCATCACTGACCCACTATGAAGTACTTGAATACGAGCCACATGCAACACGTGTTTCACTTACGCCCATTACTGGTCGCTCGCACCAACTGCGGGTGCATATGCAATCACTGGGTCATGTTATTCTAGGTGATAGGCTATATGCGACAGGTCATGCCCTCAAAGCCGCAGAGCGTTTGCAGCTACATGCACAAATGTTGGAGATCTGCCACCCAGTCAGTGGCGAGATGATGCAATTTAATGCGCCAGATCCTTTTTAGGCTCTGGCACATTTCCCTATTTTTGATTAAACAGATCTAATGCACTGGCCGTCATGGCACGTACCCCAGTTTTTAAAGCCAATGGATAATCTGGCGCAAACTTACTTGAATGCAATGAAGGCAAACTAGTGCCCTGTTTTTGCGCATCAGCATATGCTTGTGGCTCTACGCCCCCTAACCAAAAAATGGTGATTGGAATATTATCATCTGTACGCCCGTAAAGACCAAAATCTTCACCCGCCATCACAGGTTCTGCTTTCACCACATTCTCAGCACCCAACTCATTTTTAATACTCGCTGTTACCGCATTAGCAAGAGCAGGTGCATTATAAGTTGATGGAATGCTCTCCGACTCGTGCACATGCACAACCGGTGCTTGTTCTGGTGGCAACCCTGCGCTTAAAGCCACGCCTTTGGTAAGGCGTTTTAATGCTGCTATCTGCTGATCTCTCACTTCTCTGTCGTAAGATCGTAACGTCAACTGTAACTTCACTTCGTTAGAAATAATATTGTGCTTGGATCCACCATGAATAGATCCCACCGTGATCACCGAAGGTTTAAGCGGTGAGACCTCTCGACTGGTAATGGTCTGGATCCCGAGAACAATGCGTGACGCTAACACGATGGGATCAATTGTTGTATGGGGATAGGCACCATGACCACCTTGACCCTTAACCGTTATATCTACGGAATCAACATTGGCTAAGGCATAACCTGGGGAGATCGCAACTTTTCCCGCAGGTAATGATGCACTAACATGCAAGCCAAGCACATGATCAGGCTTAGCAAATTTGCTAAACAAACCTTCTTTTAACATTGCTTTAGCCCCAGCACCTACCTCTTCTGCTGGCTGCGCCACCATCATTAATGTGCCTTGCCACTGTTGTTTGCGTTTGACTAGTTGCTCAGCCGCGCCAATGAAGCTGGTCATATGAATATCATGCCCACAGCCATGCATCACCCCCACCAGATTATTGTTAGCATCTTTAACTCGGATTTTTGAGGCATAAGGCTTTCCAGTTTGCTCAATAATCGGCAATCCATCCGTATCTGCTCGGATCATTACCGTAGGCCCATCCCCATTTTTCATTAAACCAACGACTCCGTAGCCACCCACTCGTTCGGTGACTTCAAAGCCCAATGCTGTGAGCTCGTCAGCTAACCGTGCGCCGGTTTGCTTTTCTTGCATTGAAAGCTCAGGGTTTTGATGTAGGTGTAAATACAAGGCTTCTAATTTAGGAAGCGACTGACTAATTGTGGATTCTAAATTACTGGCAACCGCTTGATGTGCGCAGCACAAAAACGCCATTGATGTGAGCAATGTTTTCATAACGTTATTATTATTCAATTGAAAAAGTCGTTCCAGCTTGTAAGCAATTGGTGATAAATGCAACTATTTATGCCGCTCATTTTGACCAAAAATGATCATAATCTGTGTACTTTTACGCTTTCATTTTGATGTGCCTTTGCTAAGCTTAAACTCTACACAAGGGGTTTTTATACTGTGAAAACAATAAATATCAAAGAGTTGCAACCTGGTATGTTTGTTGTTGGTGTGATCAAGCAAGCCGGACATATACGCGTCAAAAATCAGGGTTGGGTGAGAGATGAAAAAGGGATCAATAACCTGATCCATTCAGGTGTATTAGAAGTCGAAATCGATCCTGACAAAACTTTAGATCAATCCCAGCCTGAACCTGAAGTAACCGACGAAGTGACCACAACCGCCAAACCTGATCCTTGGCATAAAGCCGTACCCGTTGAAGCCGAACTTGGCCAAGCCGTCAAAATGTATGAGCAAGCCAAGCAACTACAAGAAAAGGCTTTCTCTGATATCAAAGAGGGTCGAAAAGTAAATATCGCAGAATTCAAAGAAACCGCCTCTGGGTTTATTGATTCTGTCTTTAGAAATCAAGATGCGCTTGCCTGTATCGCGCGGATCCGAGAAAAAGATGGCTATCTTTTAGAGCATTCTCTAAACGTCTCTATTTTGATGAGCATATTTGCCAAACACCTTGGTTTTGAACGTGCACTCATAGAAGAACTTGCGACCGGTGCACTTTTACATGATATTGGAAAAATTAAGATCCCTGACGAAATACTGCAAAAACCAGACAAGCTCAGTGAAAATGAATTCGCTATCATGCGTGAACACGCTAAATACAGTCACGATATTGTTAAAGACAGCGGCTTGGGTGAA
The DNA here is from genome assembly GCF_001750165.1 of Pseudoalteromonas luteoviolacea. Classification (NCBI taxonomy): domain Bacteria; kingdom Pseudomonadati; phylum Pseudomonadota; class Gammaproteobacteria; order Alteromonadales; family Pseudoalteromonadaceae; genus Pseudoalteromonas; species Pseudoalteromonas luteoviolacea. Next base: position 594,368 of record NZ_CP015411.1, on the reverse strand, counting down.
ATCGCTGCAGAAATCGCGGGCTTTCATCATGAACGCCTTGATGGTACAGGCTACCCTTACGCTAAACAAGGGGATGAATTGTCACAATATGTGCGTATGATTTCGATTGTCGATGTCTATGATGCCCTAACCGCAGATAGAGTCTACAAGGTAGGTATGACGCCCATAAAAGCATTTAAAAAGCTCAAAGCTGGTTGCCCTGATCAATTTGATGGCGATCTACTTAACCAGTTTATACACTGTATTGGCATGTATCCGGTCGGCACCTTAGTTAAGCTTAAAAGTCATCGAGTGGGTATCGTTGCAGCCAGCAATCCAACTTCTCCTCTGCAGCCTGTAGTAAAAGTATTTTATAACGCAAAAAACATGTTTCATGTCGAAGTGAGAGATGTCGATTTGAGTGATAAACGCATCGACGATGAATTAGAGGCTGCTGTCAAACCTGAAGAGTTTGGTTTAGATTTAATTAAATTTTTCCGCCACTCTATGCTCCCTTAGCGCCCGAAAGCGCTAAGTTCTAATAATGCCTGTTATGGGATCCAATCCTGCATAGCATTCAAGGTAAACTCAATACCATCAAAATCAAATAAAGCTTGCTCTGGCGTGATTTCTACAATCGTCAAAGCCCCCAAGTTATCTCCCTCATACAACTCGCGATTATTCACTTTTATCCAGCGCTTATCAGGCTCTGTGGCATAAATATGGGCTTGATATCGCAAAGATGGAATACTGTTTTGCAATTTAGGCGGCAAGAGCTCAACAGGTGTTGCTTGTGCAGTCTCTTTACTACTAGAAACCACATCACCTTCTTCATCGGAATCTATGGTAAAGGTAGGACGAGTCTCTTCGACAGCCGCTGCAAACGCTTTTTTTAATTCATCTGATACACCCGCAAGCTCATTATCTTGACGGCTTTGTGGCTGATTAAATTGGTTTGCTTGCTGCGTACCTGTGTATTGCTGAGGCATAGCCGAATTATAAACTTGTCCAGAGTTTGGCGCAGTGAATGACTGCTGTGGATAGGTCATATTCGGCTGAGCAAATTGCCCTGTTGCCGCAAACTGCTGAGTTTGTGGCATCTGGTTTTGTATTGGCACATTCACAATTTGGCCCTGACTATTTACGGGGACCAGCTGCTGAGAATACACAGCACGGCCACTGGCATCAAAGCCCACTTGTACTGACATCCACTGATAATGGATTTGATTTTGCACCATAGGCTGCTGCATTAACACTGGCTGCTGTAATTGATTTGTCATAACAGGCGCATTGGCAACAATATTACTGTTTGCAGGTACACTGTGTGTGGCTATAGATTGTGTAGTTTCAGGCTCTACCTGAATACTGTCAGACGTACTTGTGACAACTTGTGTCTCTGTAACACCTGTATTTGTCTCAACCTCAGGCGCAGCCTCAACAGCCACTTGCGCCTGTTCATTATCGGCTGATTGTACTGATTGACCAAGAAAATACCCTGCGCTCAGTGCACAAACACTGATAAGTCCACCGCCTAAGCCCAAGCTCAGCCGTTTATAAAATGCGACCTGTGCAGATTGACGTGCTTGTACATACTCTTGCTCAGATTTAGATTGTTGTTGTGATTGTTTTAATGCATTAACAAGATAAGACATGACACACCATTAAAAAATATAGGAAAGACCAAAACCGCAGGCAAACATTGCGGCCACCCACCCCGACACTAACATCGGCACATTGAGCTTTTTGGTTTGTTGTTCAGGGATCAAATTAAGTGGCAACGCTTCTTTTGCAGCTTGTTGCGCTATGTGTTTGGTTACTTCTTGCTGCTGAGCAGAATAAGCCCCCAATAAGCACCTATCTGCTAATAGATTAATCAGTCTTGGGATCCCTGCGGTCACTTGGTGAATATAAGCAATCGACTCATTGCTAAAGAGGTGATTTTGGCAGCCAGCTTTATTGAGGCGATGCTTGATATAAGAAAATACTTGAGACTCTGTCAGCGGAAGTAAGTGGTACCTCGCCGTGATCCGTTGCGCTAACTGGCGCAGCTCATTGCGTTGCAATAACTGCTGAAGTTCAGGCTGACCAACCAACACAATCTGCAATAGCTTTTTATGATCCGTCTCTAAATTGGTTAATAAACGAAGCTGCTCTAAGACTTCTGCAGCCAAGTGCTGCGCTTCATCAATAATCAGCATGGTGTGCCCACCTTGCTCATGATTGTCTAACAAACGTTTTTTGATCACATCGGTCAATGACTTGAGCGTTGCATCTTTCGCATCATACTCAATATCTAGTTCATCACAAATACTGGCTAACAATTCCATTTCTGACAACGCTGGGTTTAACACAAATGCGACCTGAGTTGACTCAGGTAACTGCGCTAACATACTGCGCGTCACCGTGGTTTTACCTGTACCCACTTCCCCTGTCAATAATACAAAGCCGCCCGCATCACCAAGTCCATATGTTAAATGTGCCAACGCTTCTTTGTGGCGATCACTTAAAAATAGAAACTCTGGATTTGGCGCAATTGAAAACGGTTTTTCCGTTAAACCAAAATAGCGTAAATACACGATCTGTCTCTTTATTGTTAGAATGCTGCCTATAATGGCAAAAAATCACTTTAAGTTAAAACATTGTTTGCTTAATCAACACTGAATTTTTCACAAATTTGGGAACAAACATTTTAAACTCAAGGTGATAGTGTCATAGTAAAACATGAAATAATGATGTATTGGGATAACTATGAAGGTGTATTTGGTCGGTGGTGCCGTGCGAGATGAGCTACTCGGCAGACCTATTTTAGAGCGAGACTATGTCGTCGTGGGCGCAACAATCAGGGATATGCTAAAACTAGGCTATCAACAAGTTGGCAAAGACTTTCCTGTGTTCTTACACCCTGAGAGTAAAGATGAGCATGCCTTAGCCCGCACTGAGCGCAAACAAGGGCAAGGCTATACCGGCTTTATTTGTGATTTTGCACCAACCATTACCCTAGAAGATGATCTGATCCGCCGTGATTTGACCGTCAATGCCATAGCGCAGGATGATCATGGAAACTTGATCGATCCCTATCAGGGGAAAAGAGATCTGGACAATAAGATCTTGCGCCATGTCAGTGATGCCTTCAGCGAAGATCCTCTGAGGATCTTACGTGTTGCACGATTCGCCGCACGCTATCACTATCTCGGGTTTACCATTGCCGATGAAACTATGCAGTTGATGGCTGCGATGGTTCAAGCTGGCGAGCTTAAAACCCTCACCAAAGAGCGTGTATGGATGGAAATAGAGAAGTCACTTAAAGATGGGGCTATCCATATTTTTGCCAATGTCCTTGCAGATCTAGATGCGCTGCCATTTGTTACACCTTGGCAAACCAAGTGGGATCAAAGCACCGCAAAGACATTAGCGGATCAGCTCAAACGCTTAGATCCAAACAACGACACCTATTTGCGATCTGCGTTTAGTCTTTGGCAGTATCAAGCGGATCTGAGCGAGTATCTTCTCGAGCAAGATCATAAGATCCCAAAAGCCTATGCCGATAGCTTACGTGACTTACAAGCGAGCTTGCCATTACTGCAATCCAGTGAATGGCAAGCGGACACCGTCATGACCATTCTAAATCAACTCGATGCATGGCGTCGCCCAGAGCGACTAAGCGTATTTATTAGCACGGCACGTGTCATAGATGACAACTGCGCCGCCAAGACCGTTGAACTCAACAAAGCATATAAAGCAGCCAGTAATGTTAAAGCACAAGAGGTCATCGAATTGGGCGCCAAAGGGCCGGAAATTAAAATAGAAATGGATAAGCTGAAATTAAAACGTATTAAGGCCCTTCTCAATCATTAACCATCGCTGAGATAGCCTTATTTAGGCTAACTCAACTCTCCATTTTTCAATTAGTTGCCTAATGGCTGTTTTTTGCGTAAAAATAGCCACCATCTGTCGTATTAAGGAAAAGTGATGTCAGCAGAGGCACTTAGGCGTATTGAGCAAGAAAAACAAGAAAAAACAGGTAGGCTAAATTTAAATGGTCTTGGCTTAACAGCGTTGCCTGAGGAATTATTTGAACTGGTCTGGTTAAAAGAGTTGTGTTTAGGGGTTGAGTTCGCTCATGAGTTAAAGCACAACCAGGGAACATTTATCTCACGCGCATTGTTTGACGATTTAAAGCACCATGATATGTCTGACGGAGAATCCTCATTTGATGAACTGCCAGAGCAAATACAACATTTATCTCAGCTAGAAGTTCTGATTGCGGAGCACTGCTTCGAGGCTGTGAACCTCAGTTTAATCTCAGAGCTCACGTCACTGCGTGTTTTAGTACTGGGAGACTCAAAGTTATTAAGCCAATACGAATCGGTGCAATTGCCTAATCTGGCAGTGCTGTCACTTGTTCGCAACTCCTTTTTTAATTCAGCCATGTTATGCCAGCTTACTGAGCTAAGATATTTAGATTTGTGCGGCAATGTAGACATTCAATTGACACACCTGCAACATCGACACCATTTAGAGTGGCTTGAACTTTCACATCTCGATGAATTAGACCTTAGTGAGTTATCAGGCAGTCATAATTTACAATACCTAAAATTGTCTGATTGCCCGAAGCTTAAGTCCAATTTTCCCTATTTGCCACGATTACGATGTCTCATACAGGAAGACTGCCAATTCGAGCAAACACAGCAAAGTTGGAATTTACCGTCAATAGAAATACTCGAATTAGATGATTGTGCTATTGATAGCCTTGATATGTTGCGTGAATTAACAACCCTGATACACCTTGACATCTCACACAACCCTATTGAAAACCTAAGTTCATTGGAGAACTTGACAAATGTGCGCACGTTAGACCTAACAAGCTGTACCATTGAGAATATATCCCCTATTTATGAACTTAACCGTATTCAAAAATTAAAGTTGTCCGATAACCTCATCTCTGATTTGACAGGCATAGAGCAACTACAAAACCTAAAATATCTTGACTTAGATGACAATAATATTTGTGATATCACACCGCTTGCAAAGCTTACCGACCTAGAACGCCTATACCTAGAGAGTAATCTCATAAAAGATATCACGCCAATTGGGAAAATTAAAAAGCTAGAAAGCCTCAGAGTCGGTAAGAACCATTTTTTAAAAGAGCATGATTTAACCCTAGAGCCATGGGACAACCACCTAGATGCCATTAAAAACTTACTGCTGCAAACCACAGAAAGCCACAGTCAAATAAAGCTGCCTTGCAAGGTATTATTTTTAGGCAACCACAGTGCTGGTAAATCGAGCTTGGCGAATTATTTGCAGAAGCAAAGCCTCACTGAAAAGACCCAATCGACCCATATTCTCTCCATTCAGCACTATACCTGTGTAGATAATCGCGCAGCGTCACAGCAAGCGACACAAAACTCACTGCCTGATGCCATTTTTTATGACTTTGGTGGCCAAGATTATTACCATGGCGTGTATCGGGTATTTATGCAGCAAAAAGCCCTCACTTGCTTACTGTGGAAGCAAGACTGCAATGGCAATCATCAAGTAAAAGATAGCCGTGGCTATGAGACTCAGCATTTCTCACTGGAGTATTGGCTTGCTCAGTGGCGCGGTATGACAGCACCTGATCGCAAGGTAGAGACGCCTTTATTGTTAGTGCAAACCCATGCTGACCAAGACCCAAAACAGTTAGTCACCTCTGAACCACAATCTCTGACCCAGCACCAGTTTTATATCTCCCTAAATGGCAAGGGGGACACATCTGTCAATCAGGCCAGCCTAAACTACTTACACACCACATTAGACACATTTATCGAGCAAAGCCGCCGCACGGTAAAAGGAGATAAATGGTATCAAGACTTTATCGCATATGTGTTGGACCGACAGCAAAAACGCACAAGCAATGCCCATACGTATTCCTTGTTGGGCAATTTGGTTAAGCATTATCAAGCCGGCTCTGATAATGACAAACTGCACCTGCAAACAGAGCTGAAAAAATGGCACGATCAAGGGCTAGTTTTGTACTACCCCAGTATCAATGCAAACAAGGTGTGGCTTAATCCGCAAGCCCTGACTCAGTTTATCCATAATCACATTTTAAGCCTTAAAACATTTGAAAACTCTCAGGGAAGGATACGTAAAAAACAATTCGATAAACTAATAAAACAACATAAAATCGATAAAGACGTTGTCGAACTGCTCAAAAAAGAAAAAGTCATCTTTGACCATACACACACCGATGAAATCATCATCCCTAACTATCTCCCACTGGCCAAAGAAGAGGGTGACCACTATGCACTGTTTACCTTTGGTATGGAGTATGCTAGTGCCTTTACTTTAAAGTTTGCGCAATTTATCCCCATGGGGCTCATCAACCAACTCATTTGTTACTTTGGCCCCTTACCCGAAAGCAAATTGTTTTGGCGCAACCAGTTACTGTTTACCTTAGGTGTCAACAAAAATGACGATGGGACAAAAAACACAGATCACGCCAGCAAGGTGCTGATAAAAGTAGAGTACCATCCACATATTGAAATCAAGGTCTATATCAGTGGCCACAACAAGGTACGCTCGCAGCATATTCGCTATCTGTATTTTGTGATTATGGCTATGTATTGGGATTTGGATATTCAAACAGATCTCAAGCGCTTTGATAGTTTGTTTAAGCAACTTAAGCAAGGTAATAGCAAAAAGCGCACACTTGAACTCGATGAAGTGACACAACAACAATTCGAACACATTAAAACCGTTTTTGAAACGCCACCTAAAGACTTACAACTATCTTTGGATAACCGTTACTTTGTGCCAGTAACTGAGCTCGCTGAGCACTCCAATTCTACGCAAATCTCGGCCATCGATACGCAAAAAAATGCAACAAAAAACTTAGATGTAGAACCCTTTCAACCATTTACACTAAAAGGACTGAATAAAGTGCTCAAAGTATTTATATCTTATTGCCACGATGACATCGCACAGCGTCAAGAGCTTGAGTTATACCTCACCAACTTAGTGCGCAATAAACAGATTGAGATTTGGCAAGATGGCTTAATTCAACCTGGGGACGTATGGCACACAGAGATTGTCACGGCCCTTGAGGAAGCCGATGTGGTGATTATGCTTATCAGCCAAGCCTTTATTGCATCAGGCTATGTGCATGATGTCGAAGTGCCCAAAGCACTTAAAAACTTACAAGACGGTAGCACTAAGATCTTTCCAGTATTATTGAAAGACTGTGACTTCGCCGACTGGCATGTGTGGCCAGAAAAAATTCATACCAACTTAGAAAACAAAGAAGCTGTCGCTATGTCGCAATATCAGTTCTTTCCGCAAGACGAACGCAATCGCTTAAAGCCCATCAATCAATGGGATTACCCTGAGCAAGCATGGACAGGGCTAACTCAGGCATTAAAACAATTAATCAAAGACTTAAATAACGCATAGTCAGCATAAATAACCGCAATGGCAGCCCAGCCTTCGTTGGGCTGATGATTTTACAGTGCACTGTGTACGTATCTTGCTTAACTTAAGCGCTAAACTAACTGGAGTAAGGATACGAGATGAAAATTGATAGTGTATATGCCCCCTACACACCAACGAGACATACAGTTAAGACAAAAGCACAACACGGCAACTCACTGCCGCAAAACACCACACAACCGCCAAGCAGTGTAAAAGCCATTGATATGAACAATATCGGCATCAATGAGCTCAATGCATTAATTCAGACAACAGGTGACGATAGACTGCTGTTCAGACTCCCTCATGACACCTTTAAATTGGTTAATGGTGAACTGCAAGGTTCTGGAAGTAGTAATTTTTTAGCACAAATTGAAAACGAAATCGCCTTTGAGCAAAGCAGAGGGAAGCTAGAAAGCTTTCTAGCGGTGCTAAAAGAGTATCAAGGCTATCCGCTGCAATCGAATCTCACAGTAACCGTCTGACCAATACTAAGTAGATCGATTGTAAGCAGCTGAACGTATTTATCAATATCTTGGCGTTAATTTTACACAATGATAAAGCTGCTCTAATAAACAAAAAAACCCGACAATTGCCGGGTTTTTTCAATTCAAAAAGAAGTGTGAATTACTTCTTCTTAACCGCTTTTTTATTTGGCAGGTCAGTGATTGAACCTTCGAAAATTTCAGCAGCAAGACCGATTGACTCGTTCAGTGTTGGGTGAGCGTGGATAGTTAGTGCAACGTCTTCTGCGTCTGCACCCATCTCTACCGCTAGGCCGATTTCACCAAGCATTTCACCTGCGTTGATACCAACCATTGCACCACCGATAACACGGCCTGACTCTTTATCAAAGATAAGCTTAGTTTGACCTTCAGTACGTGCTGAAGCAATTGCACGGCCAGATGCTGCCCACGGGAATACCGCAGTTTCAATCTTAAGACCTTGCTCTTTCGCTTCTTTCTCAGTTACACCAACCCATGCAATTTCTGGATCTGTGTAAGCGATTGAAGGGATACACTTAGGATCGAAGTAGTGCTTCTTACCAGAGATAACCTCTGCAGCAACGTGTGCTTCGTGTACCGCTTTGTGCGCAAGCATAGGCTGACCAACGATGTCACCAATCGCAAAGATGTGATCAACGTTTGTTTTCATTTGCTTGTCAGTGTTGATGAAGCCACGCTCGTCAACAGCAACGCCAGCTTTGTCAGCGTCAAGTAGCTTACCGTTTGGTGTACGACCAACAGCAACCAATACTTTGTCGTAACGTACTTGGCCTTCAGGTGCTTGCTTACCTTCGAATGAAACGTAGATACCGTCTTCTTTCGCTTCAACAGCAACTACTTTCGTAGAAAGCATTACGTTGAACTTGTTCTTAACGTACTTCTGGTAAACCTTGATGATGTCTTTGTCAGCAGCAGGTACTAGCTGATCAGCAAATTCAACAACGTCGATATCAGAACCTAGCGCACGGTAAACAGTACCCATCTCAAGACCGATGATACCACCACCTAGTACAAGTAGTTTGCCAGGGACGTCTTTAAGCTCAAGTGCACCTGTTGAATCAATGATACGCTCATCTTGTGGGATGAACGGAAGGCTGACTGGTTGTGAACCTGCTGCGATGATTGCATTGTCAAACGTCACAGTCTTAGTGCCGTCAGCGCCTTCAACAGCGATGGTGTTAGAACCTGTGAATTTACCGTAACCGTTAACTACGTTAACTTTACGCATTTTAGACATACCAGCTAGGCCGCCAGTAAGTTGACCGATTACAGACTCTTTCCAAGTACGGATTTTGTCTAAATCGATTTGTGGAGCACCGAAAGTAACACCGTGAGAAGCCATTTCAGCTGCATCGTCGATAACCTTAGCGACGTGAAGAAGTGCTTTTGAAGGAATACAACCTACGTTCAAGCAAACACCACCTAGGGTATCGCGAGATTCAATCAATGTAACATCTAAACCTAGGTCTGCTGCACGGAATGCTGCAGAGTAACCACCAGGACCACCGCCTAGTACAACAACTTGAGTTTTGATTTCGTTGCTCATGTTATTACCTTAACTATTATTCGAACGGGACTCTACTCAACTGAGTATCCGCACCCAATTTGCCTGCCGGTCGCCAAATTAGGGCAAATCCAACAGAGAGAGTTTTTTGTGCGCGAAAGTGTATCATTCGCACTCACTAATGTCCCGTCCAATTATCAGACAGGACACTAAAAATACAACAAAACCGCACAACTTAGGTTGGGCGGTTTTGATTCTTCTTACATTACTAGCTGACGAATATCGCTCAGGTAGTTTGCAAGTGTCACAGTAAAGCGTGCTGCAAGCGCCCCGTCAATTACACGGTGGTCGTATGAACAGCTTAGCGGCACCATTAAGCGCGGCTCAAACTCTTTACCATTCCATTTCGGCTTCATCTCAGACTTAGACACACCTAAGATAGCCACTTCTGGTGCATTCACGATTGGCGTGAATGACGTGCCACCGATACCACCAAGGCTTGAGATTGTGAAACAACCGCCTTGCATGTCAGCAGCAGTCAACTTGCCGTCACGTGCTTTCTTAGAGACTTCCATCAGCTCGCGAGAAAGCTCAATGATGCCTTTTTTGTTCACGTCTTTGAATACAGGAACAACCAAACCGTTTGGCGTATCAACCGCCACACCGATGTTCACGTATTTCTTCAGAATTAGGCTCTCACCGTCTTCTGATAATGAAGAATTAAACGTTGGGAACTCTTCAAGTGCTTTTGCAGCCGCTTTCATTACGAAGACCAATGGCGTGATTTTCACACCCATTTTCTTCTTCTCAGCTAGCACATTTTGCTCTTTACGGAATGCTTCAAGCGTTGTGATGTCTGCTTCGTCAAACTGTGTAACGTGAGGGATTTGTACCCAGTTACGGTGTAGGTTTGCGCCAGAGATCTTTTGAATGCGAGATAGCTTCTTCTCTTCAACTTCACCAAACTTGCTGAAGTCTACTTTCGGCCAAGGAATTAGACCAAGCTCGCCACCACCAGTGTTGCCACCTTTAGATAGCTGACCTGATTCAACTTGCTTCACTAACTCTTTCACATAGTTTTGAACGTCTTCTTTAACAACACGGTTCTTACGACCGGTTGCTTTAACGCGCGCTAGGTTTACACCAAACTCACGTGCTAGACGGCGCACAACTGGTGATGCGTGTGCGTACTGATCGTTCGCAACAAATTCATCTTTTTGTGCAGATGCAGGGGCAGCTGCCGGAGCAGGTTTTGCTGCAGTAGCCGTGGCTGGCGCAGCTGTTGGTGCTGGTGTAGCTACAGGAGCTGCTGCCGCAGGTGCACTGCCCGCTGTTTCAAATACGAAGATTAAAGATCCTGTCGATACTTTATCGCCAGCGTTTACTTTAATCTCTTTCACAGTACCTGCAAATGGTGCCGGTACTTCCATAGAAGCCTTGTCGCCCTCTACAGTGATAAGAGATTGCTCTTCTTCGATTGAATCACCGACTGATACCATGATTTCAGTGACTTCAACTTCGTCACCGCCGATATCTGGTACATGTACTTCTTTCGCTTCTGCTACCGCAGCTGGTGCTGCCGCTGGTGCTGCCGCTGGTGCAGGTGCTGCTTCAACAGGTGCCGCTGCTGGCGCACTGCCTGCAACTTCAAATACGAATACCAAAGAGCCTGTTGATACTTTACCGCCAACTTCAACTTTGATTTCTTTCACCGTACCTGCAAATGGTGCTGGTACTTCCATAGAAGCCTTATCGCCTTCTACGTTCAAGATTGACTGGTCAGCTTCAACTGCGTCGCCCACAGCAACCATGATCTCAGTCACTTCAACTTCGTCGCCACCGATATCTGGTACGTGTACTTCTTTAAGCTCTGCCGCAGCTGGTGCCGCAGGTGCTGGCGCTGCAGAAGGAGCCGCTGGCGCTTCTGCCGCAGCAGGCGCTTCTGCACCAGCTGCGTCAAAAATCATAATCAAAGAACCTGTTGAAACTTTATCACCTTCAACAACTTTGATTTCTTTAACAGTACCCGCAGCTGCTGCTGGTACTTCCATTGAAGCCTTATCGCCTTCAACTGTGATCAATGACTGATCCACTTCAACCGTGTCACCTACGCTTACTAGGAGCTCGGTTACTTCAACCTCATCGGCACCAATATCTGGAACATGAATTTCAATTGACATGTTTTTGCCTCTTATGCGTAAAGTGGGTTAGCTTTTGTTGTGTCGATATCAAATTTCTTGATAGCGTCAGCAACAACTGATTTTTCAACCTTGCCCTGTTGAGCAAGTTCGTTAAGTGCAGCAACAACTACATAACCTGCGTTCACTTCGAAGTGACGACGTAGGTTTTCACGGCTGTCTGAACGACCGTAACCGTCAGTACCTAGTACCTTGTAAGAGCTGCTTGGCATGAATGCACGTACTTGATCTGCATAGTTCTTCATGTAGTCAGTCGCTGCAATCGCAGGAGACTCACCAAGTACAGTTGCAATGTAAGGTACTTTTGCATCCGCTTCTGGGTTAAGCATGTTGAAACGCTCAGCATCTTGACCGTCACGAGCTAGCTCATTGAATGACGTCACAGAGAATACATCTGAACCAATGCCGTACTCTTCGCTTAGGATCTCACCCGCTTTACGTACTTCATTCAAGATTGTGCCTGAACCCATAAGTTGTACGTGTGCTTTCTCACCTGCGTTTGACTCAAGCTTGTAGATACCTTTACGGATACCTTCTTCAGCGCCTTCAGGCATTGCTGGCTGGTGATAGTTTTCGTTCATCAGCGTTAGGTAGTAGAACACGTTTTCTTGCTCTGGACCGTACATACGACGAATACCATCTTGCAAGATAACCGCCACTTCAAATACGAACGTTGGGTCGTAAGAAATACAGTTAGGAATCGTGCCTGCTTGAATGTGCGAGTGGCCATCTTCGTGCTGTAGACCTTCACCGTTTAGCGTTGTACGACCAGCTGTAGCACCTAATAGGAAACCACGTGCTTGTTGGTCACCTGCCATCCACGCCATGTCGCCAACACGTTGGAAACCGAACATAGAGTAGTAGATGTAGAATGGGATCATCGGTAGGTCATTTGTGCTGTATGACGTTGCAGCAGCAACCCATGAAGACATTGCACCTAGCTCGTTAATACCTTCTTGCAGTACCTGACCTGACGTTGCTTCTTTGTAGTAAGAAACGATGTCGCGATCTTGAGGTGTGTAGTTCTGACCGTGTGGGTTATAAATACCGATTTGACGGAATAGACCTTCCATACCGAAAGTACGCGCTTCATCCGCAATGATTGGTACGATGTTTTTGCCAACACCCTTGTCTTTTAACAAGATGTTTAGCGCACGTACGTAACCCATTGTCGTTGAGATATCACGCTTTTGCTCTTCAAGTAGCGGCTTAAACTGCTCCAATTTTGGTAGCTCAAGTGCTTGTGTGAAGTTAGGTAGACGCTGTGGCGTGTAACCGTGTAGCGCTTTACGGCGTGCGTGCAGGTATTCGTACTCTGCAGAGCCTTCTTTAAGCGTAAGGTAAGGTAAGTTTGCAATTTCTTCGTCAGAAACCAGATCTTCTAGACCTAAACGTGAACGCAAGTGCTCAACGCTAGACATGTCCATTTTCTTAACTTGGTGCGCAATGTTTTTACCTTCCGCAGCTTCACCCATGCCATAACCTTTTACCGTTTTAGCTAGGATAACTGTTGGACGACCTTTCTCATCTTGCGCCGCTTTATAAGCTGCGTAAAGTTTAGATGTATCATGACCACCACGCTTAAGTGCAAAGATTTCATCATCTGTCATGTCAGCAACGAGTGCTGCAGTCTCTGGGTAACGACCAAAGAAGTGCTCACGTACATACGCGCCATCTTTCGCTTTGTATGTCTGGTAGTCACCATCGATTGTTTCGTTCATTAGCTGAAGAAGCTTACCAGTTGTGTCTTTCGCTAATAGCGTATCCCAACCAGAACCCCAAACAACTTTGATCACGTTCCAACCAGCACCTTTAAATAGGCCTTCAAGTTCTTGAATGATCTTACCGTTACCCATTACTGGGCCGTCAAGACGCTGTAGGTTACAGTTGATCAGGTAACATAGGTTATCTAGCTTCTCACGCGCTGCAAATGAGATTGCACCACGTGATTCTGGCTCATCCATCTCACCATCACCAAGGAACGCGTATACGCGCTGCTCGTTAGTCTCTTTAAGACCACGACCTTCTAAGTATTTAAGGAAACGAGCTTGATAGATTGATGCGATTGGACCAAGACCCATAGATACTGTTGGGAATTGCCAGAACTCAGGCATCAATTTAGGGTGAGGGTATGAAGAAATACCTTTGCCATCTACTTCTTGACGGAAGTTATCTAACTGCTCTTCAGTTAAACGACCTTCAAGGAACGCACGTGCATAGATACCTGGTGAAATATGACCTTGGTAATAGACTAAATCACCACCGTCTTTCTCGTTTGGCGCACGGAAGAAGTGGTTGAAACACATTTCATAAAATGCTGCTGAAGACTGGTAAGACGCCATATGGCCGCCTAACTCTAGGTCTTTTTTAGACGCACGAAGTACGATCATGATCGCATTCCAACGCACGATAGAGCGGATACGGCGTTCAATCGTGGTATCACCAGGGTAAGCTGGTTCTTGGCCTGCAGGAATGGTATTTACATAGTTTGTAGTAATACCTGTAGGCATATCCACGCCATCTAGGCGGGCTTGCTCTAGCACTTGCTCAAGTAAGAATTGCGCACGTTCTACGCCTTCTTCTTTCACAACTGATTCAAGCGCTTGTAACCACTCTTGGGTTTCTAACGCGTCAACGTCAAACTTATTGACTTCAGACATATGGAGTGTTCCTTATGTTTTAAATGCAAATTTATTCAATGCGCCAATGACGCAATCAAGCATAATTGCTCGATTTTGCTTAAAAGACCGAATTTACCTAACTTATTGCTGCTTAGTGCGACGCAGGCTCCGTTCAATACGAGAACGTTCTCTACCCGCTTCAAGTAATGCTTCTTCGATGAAGGCTAAGTGTGCGTTACTCGCAAGCCTTGCCTTTTCCGGATCCCCTTGGATCACGGCATCCATCAGTACCGCTCGATGCTGTGCAAGCTGCTCACTCACATCTGATTTTTGCACCAACACGGTTAAGTTCTGCAATACATTTTGCTCAAGTAACGTTTGCATTCCTCTCACTAAATGCAGTAACACCACATTATGTGACGCTTCTGCTACAGTGAAATGAAACGCATTGATTGCTTTGGCTTTTAGGGCTAAATCATCCCCTACCTCAGCAATGTTGTCGTAGCTTTGCTTTACTTTATCCATATCATTGTCTGTGCCTCGAAGCGCTGCATAATACGCAGCGATGCCTTCAAGGGCATGACGGAATTCAAGCAAGTCAAACTGAGACTCAGGGTGTTTACTAATCAAGTCGAAAAGTGGATCAGTTAGCCCTTCCTCTAGCTGGTTTTTAACGTACGTACCGCCACCTTGGCGACGCGTCACTAACCCTTTGGCTTCGAGTTTTTGAATCGCCTCTCTTAACGACGGGCGGGATACTTCAAACTGCTTGGCAAGCTCTCGTTCGGGAGGTAGCTTTTCACCGGGAAGCAATGATCCTTCTAAAATCATGTTTTCCAATTGCTCTAAAATCACATCCGAGAGTTTCGCAGCTTTAATCTTCAAAGACATTGATAACACGCCAGTTTGGGTTATATCCACCAGCTAAGTATGAAGCCCCTACATTACTTGTAAGTCTTTAAAACTTAGCAATATTTACTTAATCATTTAGTATATTGTGACCAGCAAGGTAAATTGGTCATACCAAATTTGGACAATAAGTTATCAAAATCAAGCTCGGCTGTCAAAATTACACCTTTTCATCGCTTTTAATATCCTTTTTTTGACATCCATTCAGATTAAACTTTATACAATTAAAATTGATTGCAAAGAAAAATAAAAATGGTCAGACCAGAGTGATTCCGATGATTAATGCGCAGACACGTATTTGAAGGGATGAAAAAGTATTAAAGTAGTTATCTAAAAGGAAGCTAGACCTTGCATAGTAACAAGCAAGTAGCTTCCTCGCTTAAATTAAATTACTTAACGCCGACGTCACATGCCTCAATACCACTACACACGTAATCGCTGATACCGCCAGCGATTACTTTGGTTTTTTGTGCAGAAATCACTTTATCGTTGTTAAGTGTTTTTAAGTTCTTTTTATTTAGCTTGATTTTCATTGTCACTTTCCTTTTCACTATTGTTATGTTTATAGATCTATTTATACATGAATATGACTCATGCCACTTTGATTATGGCTAATACTCTCTAGGCAAAGGTACTGTCATAAAATGCAGTAGTTGCAATAATGACCCTTCGCAAATAGCGGCATCTGCCTGCTCTACCACTTTGGGCTTACCGTGAATGGCTACACCTAAATCTGCCGCTGCCATCATCACTAAATCATTCGCCCCATCACCGATGGCAATCACTTGTCCAGTATCCACGGTGTAGCGCTCACGTAAAGCGTTCAACACTTCCGCTTTTTTCTCAGCATCAACGATATCTCCGATAACACGGCCAGTTAGCCTTTGAGCATCAATTTCTAATGTGTTGGCATAGACGTGATCCAACGACAACCTCTCTTGCAGCGCCTCTGCAAACCAGGTAAACCCGCCCGATGCGATAGCTAACCGCCAATTTTTCGTCTTTAGCACCTCACACAGCTGCTTAATCCCCATCATCAGTGGCAAATCATCTTTAAGTGGTGAAATAAGACTTAATTCGATACCTTGTAACTTTGCTACCCGTTTGTGTAGACTCTCACTAAAAGCTAACTTACCTGCCATTGCTTCCGCGGTAACTGAAGCTACCTCGTCATACACATCTGCTAAACGCGCAATTTCATCAATACATTCAATTTCAATTGCAGTGGAGTCCATATCCATTACCAATAACCCTGGTATATCTAGTTGCGGCAAATTAGGTAGTATAGCCCCTTGGCAGCCTAGCTTTTTTGCAGCATGACGAATATCTGATTTAGGTAACTCACCAGCAGGTAGCCCTGCTTTGATGGCCACACCAATAGGTAAATCAGGATGGGCTTGATAGGCACAGACGGTATGCGGCACGATATGCATTAATGTCAAAGCGTCTAGAAACGCCTTTAGAGTAGTGCCAGCCAAGCGCGCACCAAATAGAACAATATACTGTGCGGTCTTCTCTGTTAACACCTCCCCTTTCTCAGCTTGGGCATTTTCAAATTCATACCACTTTGATAAGGTAAGTTGATCTTCAACAGGGCGGACATCAAGTTGGTCGACATCTATCATATTTTGCATTGGCATTGAGCGCTCCTCATATGGGTATACGCTCTTTTTAACATCTAATGAAAATAATGTCAGCCAACAAGCTGTAACTATGAAAAATACGCAAGCAAATAGTTTTTTAAAATCTTCAAAAAGTAAACGACTGCTGAGGCTCATTATTGCGGCTGGCTGTTTACTTGCACTACTGTGGATAGCCACCAATACCAGCTTTCGCTCTCATCAGTTACTACATACCAACGCCAATCACACAGGACAAAGCCTTATCAAGCAATTTGCACTTAATGCGGCAGAGCCACTGATACGCATGGATACACCTAGACTCAGAACGCTCAGTAATCATTTAGCCAGTGATGAGTACGTGCTATCAGTCGCAATCTATAATCAAAAAGGGCAATTTATTATTGGTAATGATGGCATAACACAAGCCCCCGATTTTACCGGACTACCTGAAGGTCTCGCGGGGATCAATCCAAGTAAAGATGCCATTGTGAGTAAAATTGAAGATAATGAGCGCACGATAGGCTTTGTTAGTATCGAGTACCTGACAGACGCGGCGATGAGTGAGAGTCACAAACACTTCCATCAGTTAGGACGTATCGTGCTGTTGATGCTCATTATTGTTGGCGTTTTTACTTGGCAAATTGGCCGAGCGCTGACACGTCGCGATGTTAAAAAGCACATTATCAGAGACGAACAACAGCAGGATATAAACGATCAGGAATAAGCTTGCATCACCCAGAGTTCTAACAACAACTCTATCAGCCCAATGCAATTAAATCGAAAACACACGACATGACGTCGCGTACAATGCTTGGGCGATTTCATCCTCGGATTCGTTTCTCAACTGGCACACCTGAGCAAAAATATCTATCAAACGCACGGGGACATTTATCTGCCCTTGGAAACCAAAAACCGGCATTGAAGGCGCATCCGTTTCTAATACAAAACTTGAAAGCGGTAAACGACTCACAACCTCTCGGGTTTTTTTGGCTCGTGGATAAGTAATAGTACCACCCAACCCCAACTTAAAACCTAACTTTAAGTAATACTGGGCTTGTTGCAGTGAACCTGAGAATGCGTGGATCACACCACCGAATTGAGGCGGAGTTTGCTTAAAAGCCTGTGCAATTAAATGATGACTTTGACGATGATGTACAATCATCGGCAAACCCAAGCGATTCGCTAATACTATATGGGATTTAAATAGTGCTTGTTGTAGCTCTAGATCATCGCACTGACTATCGATCCCACATTCCCCGATGGCTACCAACTGCTCGCTATTTTGTTCAGCTAAATCAGCCAAGAGTGCCATTTCGTCACGACTGTGAGCGGTGAGAAAGTAAGGGTGCAAACCAAATGAAATATGGCAACTAGGGTGCTTTTGCGAAAACGCTAATAGACTTTTGCTTTGTGCCAATGATATACCAGGCACCACAAACTGTGTTATGCCAGACGCTAGAGCATCTGACATATATTTCGTTAAGTTATCGGCAAGTTCATCAAAGTCTAAGTGACAATGACTGTCGATAAAGCGCATTTACGGATTTAAACGCTCAATAGACCAATTATCATCAGCTTGCTTCACATACATAAAGCGATCATGTAAGCGATGCTCCCCTCCTTGCCAAAACTCTATTTTATGTGGCACAACACAGTATCCGCCCCAAAAATCTGGTAGGGGAATATCCCCCTTGGCAAACTTACTTTTCATGCCTTCAAATGTTTGCATTAATGCCTGTCTAGATGACACTGGTCGCGATTGCTGAGACGCCCACGCTGCCAGCTGACTCTCTTTGGGACGTGACAAAAAGTACTTAGCAACAGCCGCTGTACTTAATGGTTTTGCTTCACCATAAACAATTACTTGACGTTCAATCGCATGCCACGGAAAGTGTAAAGAGATTTTATTATTTGCGGACAAGTCCTGCGCTTTTTTAGAACCTGTATTGGTAAAAAAGACAAACCCATTTTGATCTAGGTTTTTCAGCAGCACAATACGTTGAGAAGGCTGTCCATCTTTATCAACCGTTGCGACCACCATCGCGGTTGGATCTGCACTAAACTTTGCCTCAACCGCTTGTTTCAACCAAATCTCAAATTGCTCAATGGGGTTATCTTGCAACGTTTCTCGGCGCAACCCACCTTGTACATATTCTCTGCGGATGTCATCTAATTTCATCTTGGCGATTCCTTAGCATTTTTAAACAACTTCACTCTGTCACCAAAAGGAGTGATATGTAAATAAAAAGCCGCCTTGATTGGCGGCTTTTATCGCATTAAAAGTATTCGAACTTACATTTGTTCCATTACTTCAATGCCCAATAAATCTAAGCCGGTGTGAAGTGTTTTAGCCACTAAATTACATAGGACTAAGCGACTATCACGCGCTTGCTCTGAAACATCATCTTTCAAAATAGGACAAGCCTCGTAGAAAGACATATATAAGCTCGCAAGCTCATATAGGTAACCACATAATACGTGTGGTGTCGCCTCATTGATCATCAGATCAAGCACTTCTTCTAGTTGTAAAAGCTTCAATGCAAGTGCTTTTTCTTGCGGCTCTGTAATAACGATATTACCAGCTAAAGTATGACTATCAACATTCGCCTTACGGAAGATACTCTTGACACGTGTGTAAGCATATTGAAGGTAAGGAGCCGTTGCGCCTTCAAAGCTCAACATTGTATCCCAGTTAAAGATATAATCGCTGGTGCGATGCTTTGATAAATCAGCATATTTGACCGCACCAATACCTACTTTACGGGCGATCTCTGCACGTGCTTCTTCAGATAACTCTGATGCGCGTTCAGCCAATTTATCCGATGCACGACCAACGGCTTCATCTAGCAAGTCTGCCAATTTAATGGTGCCACCAGTACGAGTTTTAAATGGTTTACCATCATCTCCCATCATGGTGCCAAACAAACTTGGTTCGTAGCTGGTTTTTTCTTTTAGTAAGCCCGCTTTGCGTGCCGTGATCTCAACCTGATTAAAGTGTAGGCCCTGACGCGCATCAACAAAAATCAAAATACGGTCTACACCTAGTTCATTAGAGCGATAATCACACGCAGCTAAATCAGTTGTAGAATATAAGAAACCACCACCTGATTTTTGTACGATGAAGACAGAAGGCTCACCATCTTTATTCGCTAATTCATCAAGGAATACCACTTGTGCACCTTGGTCTTCTACCGCAATGCCTTTTTCTTTGAGCAGTTCGATTACACCATTAAGACGTGCGTTATATGCACTCTCAGCTTTGATGTCTTCACGGCCAAGAGTTACATTCAGCTTTTTGTAGACTTCTTCAGAGTGTTTTACTGATGTATCGATAAAAAGCTGCCACAATTTTTCACAGTGCGCATCACCACCTTGTAATTTAACAACGTAATCACGTGCTTTATCCGCGAAACCTTCCTCATCATCAAAACGTTTTTTCGCATCGCGATAGAAACTTTCTAAATCTGCCAGTGCCACCGCCTCAAGATCAATACCTTGCTCAAGTAAGTCCTCAAGGTGTGCGATCAACATGCCAAACTGCGTGCCCCAGTCTCCCATATGGTTTTGGCGGATCACCTTGTCACCACGGAATTCAAGTGCACGTACAACAGCGTCACCAATAATCGTTGAACGCAGGTGACCAACGTGCATTTCTTTTGCAAGGTTTGGAGAAGAGTAATCAACAACAACCTTATGCGGTTCCTTGTGCTCAGCGACACCTAGCTTAGCGTCTTGATTTGCCGCTTCTAAGCTTGAGGATAAAAACTCAGGCTTTAAGTGAATATTGATAAAACCTGGGCCAGCAATTTCAGTTTTTGCAGCAACATCGTCGATATCTAAGTTATCAATGATCTTCTGTGCAACTTCTCGCGGATTCGTTTTGAGTGCTTTTGCAGCGCCCATTGCGCCATTGATTTGGTAATCACCAAATTGCGGGCGAGTAGATTGTGTAACCGCTGGATTTGTACCTTCTGGAATGCCCGCAGCTTGCATCGCTGCATTGGCTTTTTCAATTAATAAAGTTTTAATATTCATTTGTTATCCTGTGACCCTTGCCAGCCATCAAACCAGCAAGGTTAAATTCAATTTAAGCGCTTATTAGTGTTCACGTGTATGGTGGAACTTAACATCAGGATAGCGTTCCATTGATAAGTTTAAATTTACACGGCTAGGTGCAATGTAAGTTAAGTTATCACCACCATCAAGGGCCAAGTTTGCTTCACATTTGCGTTTAAACTCAGCCATCTTTTTATCGTCGTCGCACGTTACCCAACGGGCTGTTTGTACCGCCACGCTTTCGTAAATTGCATCTACGTTATATTCAGCTTTCAGGCGTGCTACAACCACATCAAACTGAAGCACACCGACGGCACCTACGATTAAGCTGTTATTTTGTAGTGGTCTAAATACCTGTACCGCACCTTCTTCTGACAGCTGTACTAAACCTTTTAGCAACTGCTTTTGCTTCAGCGGATCTTTTAAACGAATGCTACGGAATAATTCCGGTGCGAAATTTGGAATACCACTGAATTTCAGCTTCTCACCTTGCGTGAAGGTATCACCGATTTGGATTGTACCGTGATTATGCAAGCCAATGATGTCACCCGCATAGGCCTCTTGAGCACGCTCACGGTCACCCGCCATAAAGGTTACTGCGTCGGAGATACTGACTTTTTTGCCAATACGTACATGGTCCATCTTCATGCCTTGCGTATATTTACCTGATACAATTCGCATAAAGGCAATACGGTCACGGTGTTTGGGGTCCATATTCGCTTGAATTTTAAATACGAAGCCTGAGAACTTTTCTTCTTCAGCTTTTACTTCACGCTCTTCAGTTTGACGTGGCATTGGCGTTGGCGCCCACTCTGTTAAACCGTCAAGCATATGGTCAACACCAAAGTTACCTAATGCTGTACCAAAGTAAACAGGTGTTAGCTCACCCGATAAAAACAACTCATGATCAAACTCATTTGATGCACCGATCACCAGCTCTAGCTCTTCACGAAGCTGCTCCGCTAACTCATCACCGATTTCGGCGTCTAGATCTGGATTGTCTAACCCCTTAATGATGCGTTTTTCCTGGATGGTATGACCATGGCCCGTTGCATATAAAATCGTTTCATCACGATGAATGTGGTACACGCCTTTAAACTCTTTACCGCAGCCGATTGGCCAAGTGATAGGCGCACACATGATATTTAGTTCTGTTTCGACTTCGTCCATCACTTCCATTGGGTCGCGGATGTCACGGTCAAGTTTGTTCATGAAAGTCACGATTGGCGTGTCACGTAAGCGAGTAACTTCCATTAATTTACGTGTTCTATCCTCAACACCTTTTGCCGCGTCGATTACCATTAGACATGAGTCAACAGCAGTCAGTGTACGATAAGTATCTTCAGAGAAGTCTTCGTGTCCCGGAGTATCTAGTAGGTTTACCAATGCATCATTATACGGGAACTGCATTACCGAGGTAGTTACCGATATACCACGCTCTTTTTCCATTTCCATCCAGTCAGATTTTGCGTGTTGATTTGAACCACGACCTTTTACCGTACCGGCTTTTTGTAACGCCTTTCCGAATAAAAGTACTTTCTCTGTAATGGTGGTTTTACCCGCATCCGGGTGAGAAATAATGGCAAAAGTACGGCGAAGCGATACTTCTTGCTGGATACTGTTGTTTGACATTGAAAACTCTACTTTTGGCTTATCTGAGTGTGACTATTAAC
The DNA here is from genome assembly GCF_001750165.1 of Pseudoalteromonas luteoviolacea. Classification (NCBI taxonomy): domain Bacteria; kingdom Pseudomonadati; phylum Pseudomonadota; class Gammaproteobacteria; order Alteromonadales; family Pseudoalteromonadaceae; genus Pseudoalteromonas; species Pseudoalteromonas luteoviolacea. The sequence goes on along the minus strand of NZ_CP015411.1, from coordinate 571,851 downwards.
TGATAACACTCGGCTGTGAACACATATCCGCATATTGTCTCTGATCCTGACTATTTAAACAACTTATCGGCGTATAATTTGCGGATAAACTACCACATTCTTTACATTCAGGTGCAACGCCCCAATATCACGAGTTTAATCCCTATGCATGCCATACCGCTATCTTCTGTCACATTGGCTCTTTACACTGCTGGTAAAAAGCCACTATACAATTTTGCTTAAATTGTTAGGATAAGCGCTATCAACCAATAATAAAAAAAACAACCATGACACCAAAACTATTTTTAATCCCGAAACCAAAACCAAATGCAACACTTCGCCTCTTTTGTTTTCCATACGCAGGTGGTTCACCGAGTATTTTTATGTCATGGCTTAGCAAACTACCTGAGCATATTGAAATTGTACTGGTTCAGCTTCCGGGGCGTAGCGCTCGATTAATGGAAGTGCCTTATAACAAAATGAACCAAATTATTGATGAACTTATGCAATATAGTGATTTCATCACAGAAAAGCCTTGCGTGTTCTTTGGTCATAGTTTGGGCAGTCGAGTTGCCTATGAGTTGGCACTGACACTGCATAGAAGTCGCCAAGTATTGCCGCTTAAATTGATTGCATCGGGCAGTCGAGCTCCCTACCTTAAAGGAAATAAGGAACCTATATATCATTTACCAGAAGCAGAGTTTATCGCAGAGCTGCGCGACCTCAATGGCACACCCAAAGAAGTATTAGATAATGCGGAACTGATGGAGCTGTTCCTGCCACTGCTCAGAGCAGATTTCGAAATTGCCGATTGTTATCAAGCTGAAGAATATCCATTACCCATCCCCATTAATGTATTATTTGGCCACGATGATATTGAAGTTACACCATCAATGGTTGATGCTTGGCAGAACTTATCTGCTTTACCTATTACCAAACATGCTTTTAATGGGGGGCATTTCTTTATCAATACACATAGTCAACAAGTAATAGATACCGTTTCACAGCTTATCAATACGAATTAATTTTTACTTTTCTAATTGGCCCTTAGGGGCCTTTATTCCCCCACTCCGAATTTGTGCATGATCCCCCTCAATGTAAACTAACTTTAACCCTAAGTCATAGACATGGGTACGGATTAACAACTACTATATAGTTAATGGTTCACATTCACTTTATAAATGTAACCACATACAAATCTAATAAAAGACCAATTGCTAAGTCATCTGACGCATTCAAAGCAAAAGTCTGTACTATCTCATTGATAAAAAGGAAGACAACAAAGTGAGAAACGTATTTGTTTTATCTATGCTGGCACTGGCTCTCAGTGGCTGTAAAAGCTTGGTAGAGAAAGGAGACAATTTATTCCAAGCAGGTATGTATTCCCAGTCAGCTGAATATTACGAACGAGCACTCAAAGAAGACCCACATGATATTGAAGCGCAAAAAGGCTTAATGCAAGCGCGCAATAAGATATTAGATAAAGGCTTAATTGATGTACGCATGCTGCGCTTAGGTGGCAACCCTACTGGCGCTGCGCTCAGGCTGGAGTCTCTACTGCGAAATCAAATCGAATGGCAAATAGAACCATTCGGCCCCATTGCAAATACACAAAATGAAGAAATCGACTATACAACACAGTGGTTAAAAGCTCGCGCGGCACAATTGGGCCAGTCACGTTTTCCTGATCAATTTCGCTTTTTCGAGCATCGCTATGCTTTTCTTATTAGCAACGCACAGTTACATAGCCAATTTTCAACTTACAGAGCCGCTTTGCAGAATAAAGCACATGCTCAGTGCTCCCGCATGTCTACCAAGGTGAATGATGAACGATTTTTTTTGCGTCAGTTTACAGAAAAATACTGTATGGCATGGGATCTACCACAGAGTTTAGAATCGATTTCTCACGACTCAAGTCGCTATTCGAGCATTGAACTCACCCCTCGATTTAAAGTGAATTTACATCGTACCAGCCGACAAGCTAATTCACTCCACACATCCTCTACTAAACTAAAAAAAATATTCAGAGAGAGCCTGTGGTACAGCCCTGTTGGTGAAAAAACATTTAAGCTCAATTTTGATGCCAGTCTTGAACACATTAGAAATGCAAAACTAGTAAGTAGACAAACACATTTTACGCTGACAGAAGAAAAGCAAAGCAAAGTTGACCCTTCTAACACACTCGATATAGAAGTGAAAAAAGCCTATAGCTACCCCGTGACTGAGTTCACTGAACAATTTAGCATTGATGCAAAATATGCAGGGACAGTCGCTCAACAGCAAATAGAATTTCGTGTTGATGACAGTCAAACGCACTATACTCAAAGCCACCAAGCCGACTTCCCACAACTCAATATAAAACCCGTAAAAGCAACCTTTTTGGATGTGGATGCTAAGCTGGATAAGCAGCTAGATATATTGCAGCTAGATTTTAAAACACAACTAGCGCGTATTTGGACCGAAACGCATTGCAATGGTTTAATCGGTACTCAATATGGTGAATATATTTTACGCTGTGGCAAAATAGCGCCAGACAATGAATTTGTAAATAGTTGGTTTAAAAAGCAGTTTGGTTTAAATTACCAAGAAATGGCGGCACTTTACGCACTTTAACTTCCTTTATCAGCAAGGCAATATGGCTGAACAATTGGATTGCCTTGCGCGTAAAATGGCGACGGCTTACCTTTTCGTAGTAATCGCCACAGTGCTATTTTCATTATAAGCTGAGCGGCGACTTGTTTATGTGACCAAGATCCTTTCACTTCATAAGGGATCTCTCCATTTGCAAACTTACAAAAAACACTACCGGAAGGTCGACCAACACACGCATCTAAGTCTTCTTCAATACAACAATCTAACAAACCAACCAACGGCCAACGCGCACTCAAAGTATTCCCCAAAGGCGTATTACAACATTTTGCAAACCAGCGATGAACACCGCCTAAAGTAACCGTCAAACAAGCGATGTTGCTTTTTCCTTGAGTAAAGATGAGCTGGGAAGCGCTCACTTGAAAAACATCAGAGCCACCATACGCATTTAATACATTTGACTGCTTTAGGTGATTCACAAATGCCTGACAATCATCGCAATAACACACCACCCGATTGTGAAACAGTTTATTACCGTAAGAAACTTGTCCACGTACTTTGCCACATTGACATTTAATGTGTAAACACTGCTCCATAACAACTCTCCTATTAATGATTACATTGCACAAGCGAACTGTGACTATTAATCTTCTTATCCTAGCATTGCACAATCAGACAATAAAACGCATGTCACACTTGGCCTAACTACTACTTCATGCTAGTTTGCTGCAAAACAAAATAAATTTGGGAATTACTATGCCAAAGGCCAGTGAAATAAAAAAACATGCTGCGATTGAATACAACGGTCGCGTAATGATCGTACGTGATATTGAACGTTCAGTACCTCAAGGTCGTGCTGGGGGAAGCCTTTACCGTATGCGTATGTACGATGTTGTCAACAATGGTAAAGTAGATGAAACATTTAAAGCCGAAGAAATGCTTAAACTTGCCGATTTAACTCGTCGTCCTGCAATGTTTTCATATATTGATGGTGAAGAATATGTCTTTATGGATGAAGAAGACTACACGCCTTACCACCTAAACAAAGAAGCTATTTCTGAACAGGTTTTATTTATCAACGAAGATACTAAAGGCCTGTCGGTAGTCGTTGTAGAGGGCAGCCCTGTATCTATCGATTTACCTTCAAGTGTCGAGCTTGTAATTGAAGACACAGCGCCGTCTATTAAAGGAGCTTCTGCCAGTGCACGTACTAAACCAGCAACGCTGACGACTGGTCTAATCGTCCAAGTGCCTGAACATATTTCAACCGGTGATAAAATTAAAATCAACACCACCGAAGTTAAATTTATGAGTCGTGCAGACAGCTAATCTAGCCTATCAAAACAGCCGGTTATCCCGGCTTTTTTATTGCTCCCCCCAAACATAATCAATACTTTTTTCTGTTTTATATATTATCAGCTGTAATTAATACTTTGAATTGGTGTTATTTTGTGCCAATAATAAATGGAACGTTCCAAATAAAAACAATCAAGATAATGGGAGTTAATCATGAAACGGTTTGCACTTTGTGCTTTAGCACTGGCTATCCAATCAACATCTATACATGCGCACTCAGGACATACACACCAAACTATACAAACAACAACACTGAGCGAATGGCAGGATAAAACTAGCTACAAAAAAGGTCACCGAGTAACACATCAAGGCGCAATTTATCAAGCAAACTGGTGGACAGAGGGTGATACACCAGCTATTAATAAATCTGGTGCTTGGCAGTTTGTACAGTTCATTAATAGTGAACTCAGTACACCTAACCCTTGGCTACATGCACAGGTTTATACAAAAGGACATATAGTTGCATTTAAAGGAGAGTTGTATAAAGCCAAATGGTGGACGCTCAACGAAGATCCTAATGTAAGCCAAGTATGGGAAAAAGTTGCGCATGATAAGAAGAACGATCCAATTTCACAGATGAGCCTGATAGGCAACAGCATTACATTAAGTGAGCAAAAAGCAGAATCCCCCGCTGGTGAAGCGCTCAATAATGCATTTGATGGCGATCCCCGTACAAAATACGTCACTCTTAAGCCACAAGGCTGGATACAAGTATCCCTTGAGCAGCCGCAAAGCCTTACCAAATATCAATTGACCTCTGCAAATGATGCACCAGGCAGAGATCCACACAATTGGACATTACAAGGCTCTAATGATGGTGAAAACTGGCAAACCATTGACACACAAAATGGCCAAGCTTTTGACAAGCGTTTTGAACAAAAAACTTACATCGTTGACAATGCAAAACCTTATCAGCACTACCGCTTTGATCTGACTCACAAAGGCACTGATGACTGGGGATATGATTTACTTCAAATCGCCGAAATAGACTTATTTACTAACACTCAACTTCCGATTGCTGGCATCAACAGCGAGACCAGTACTGTTTTTGTTGGAGAAATATTAGAGCTAAAAGATGCGAGTCTCAACCAACCAAATAGCTTTGAATGGCAATTTGAGCAAGGAACTCCGGCCACTAGCTTGGCACAAAACCCAGTGGTCACGTTTGACACCCCAGGTGTCAAAAATATCGAACTGGTGTCTTATAACTGGCATGGCCAAAGTGAAGTCGTGAGCCAAAAAGTGAAGGTTGTCGATCCTGCTAATCCATGGCAAGGCTTCGCCTACCCTGAAATTAAATTTGCCCATGAGGATACAGAAAGTGCAGGCTATAAACGTATCCATCGCCTGTTCCCTGATTTAGAAAAAACCATCAATGATGTGACGCTAAAAGTAAACCAGTATCTTTATAAGCACTATGGTGAATCCCCTGAGTTTGACTCAGTGACCTTTAGTCTAAAATGGATGGATACCCTGGCATATCGCGCCGGTTCTGGACGCAATATGGAGATTGCATTTAGTACCAAATACATCACTGAATCTTTAGCGAATGCAACTGACGAAGAGGTCATTTACGAACTATTAGGGGTATTCTGGCATGAGCTGGTGCATGGCTATCAACACTTTCCAACTGGACATATGGCTGATGGCAATGAAACACATGCAATTGTTGAAGGGATAGCTGACCTTGTGCGGATCCGAGCTGGTTTCCATGCGACAAGAAACCCTTCCCCGTCCAAAAATTGGTTAGGTGGTTACACCAACACAGGGTTTTTCTTATCTTGGATCCAAGATAACTATGACGATGACTTTACATATAAAATCAATCAAATGGTACTTACTAGCCAACGTGAAGGTTGGGAATGGACACTAGTAGAAGCGCTCAAACGCATCTTAAATCAAGATATTAATGTGCTGTGGCAAAAATACCAAGCAACTCTAGGAGCAGCGCCAGAAGCACCTGCTATCCCAGAAGATCAAATTAGCTTAGTGCAGCTAGGAACAGACATCACGGCATCCACAGAGCCTGCTGATCCTATCTATGATATTGCTAAAGCAATCGATGGAGACCGTTACACAAAATATCTAACGATAAACGATCAATCAGACATCACATTCTCTACACATGGAACTGGTCAATTAGTTGCTTATCGCTTAACCGTGGGTGATAACCAACCGAGTCGAGATCCAAGCAATTGGACGCTATTGGGTTCACAAGATGGGCACTCTTGGCAGGAAATTGATGTGCAGTCTAACCAAGTATTTGACCAAAGGCTGGAAACACGCGAGTTTTCACTTGCAGCGACGCAGCACTACCAACATTTCCGCTTTAATTTTTTAAATAGTGGCCAGCAAAGCAATGGTGAGTCTTTATTTCAAATTGCTGAGATAGATTTATTAGCTGACAAAAACACAGTCATGCTTCCAATCACACTTGAAAATTTTGTATTGCTCGGTGGGCAAGCCAGTGCGGAGCACGAAGGCTTTAGCCAATGGGGAGAAGGTTATCAAAGCGCTTTTGATGGCAATTTTGACAACAAATATGTCGCGTTAACGGACAAAGGCTGGTTACAGTTTATAGCCGAACAAGCGCACACGTTAAGCGCCTATAGTATTACCAGTGGTAATGATGCGCCTGAACGCGATCCATCCAGTTGGACATTGCTAGGTTCTAATGACGGTATACAATGGCATGCGATAGATGCTCGGGAGTCGGAGCTCTTTACCGCCCGAAATCAGACTCGGACTTTTCGAGTTGATAACACAGCGGCCTACACACACTATCGTATTGAGCTGACCCATACAGCGACCGATGCTAACGGCAACAACCTGCTGCAACTTTCTGAAATAGGATTATATCGCGCGAAATAAAAACCTATGTCGGGCAATGTGGTAACACTTTGCCCTCCTTAAATTACTGTCACTTCAAAATCAATCACAGCCACCCTTAAACAACCCGAACATAGCTCGAGATAGCGCAAATACTTGAGAAATTATGCAAGCCATCATATGATCCTTAATTGCACAATGAATGGACCTTTAGACGGACTGTAACAGGCATATATGGATATCGGGATAGATGAAAACCAGTAAGCTCAGTATCAGGTTACTTTGGTATATCACACCATTGGTAATTTTACCTTTGCTTTTTCTTGGTGGCTTTACACTCACCAATGTAACCAGTTCAACACAAAAACAAGCAAAGCTCATTGTTGGTCGCTTCGTTGAACAGCAACAGCAAAAAATGTTTAATTACATGGAGATATATCAATCTACAACGAAGCTGCTTTCAACCTCTCCCGTACTCAGTGATTTCTTGCTAGCGCCGCCTGATGATAAACAGCTCAAAACACAGCGCCTCGGTGCATTGATGGATGTTTTCGCGAGTTACAGTGAAGCCTACCCAGATATTTTAAGCATCAACCTCGTCGATGCAGACGGTAATAGCCATGCCTTTTATTCCAGCAATTTAAGCTTTGCTCCAGACGCCTATCCATTTTTTGACCAAGTTCTTAAAAGCAATTTACGTCAGCAACAATACATGCTGCCAGCCAAAGAAGGTGGAACACAGCTCTACTTTGTACAGCAAATCTATAGCGTCAACTTTCACCTAAAAAGGCCACAACGACAAGGCTATATTATCGTTCGAGTTGCGCCATCAATTATAAGTAGCAGTATTCTCGAAGCCCCTTATGACAACACTTTAAACTTATTAGTATCTGCACAAGGTGAGGTGCTTTTTTCATCTGATGGTCAATTCTCATCTAGTTACCTCAGCGCTGAAGAAATGGCTCAGGTGAGTTCATTAGCCGATAGAGGCAAATTAGACTCCATCGTTTTACCCTCTGTGGATGGACTTAAGCGCATGACTTACAGTGCACAGCTCAGCGGTGGTTATTATTATATTTCAACGATTCCCAAAAGCATTCTTTATCAATCAGGTAAGGCGATCAGTCTTATCACTGCCCTGATAGTTATTCTGTCCGTTGTCACCTTACCTGTGTTGATATTTATTGTTGTGCGTAACCTACTACTTACGCCAATTGAATTGCTCGGGGAAGCCAGCCATCGGGTTGGTGATGGCGATTTATCAGTATTTTTGCCAGCCCATGACGACGATGAAGTGGGCACGCTATTTGATGACTTTAACCACATGGTAAAGCAGATCCGAGACTTCCAAGGCGAATTAGAAGACTATAAGCTTCACCTCGAAGAAAAAGTAGAAAGCCGAACACGTGCATTGGAAGAAATGAATAGCCAGCTGGAAGTAGCGATTACTGAAGCAGAGCAAGCTAACCAACTGAAAAGCCGTTTCTTAGCTAACATGAGCCATGAAATTCGTACCCCTTTGACTGCAATTATGGGATTTACAGAGCAACTTTTGCACAATCCTGGAGCCAAAAATGCGGACTTACATTTAGACACTATTTTACGTAACTCAAAGCACTTATTAGAACTGATCAATAACATTCTCGACCTATCAAAGATTGAAGCCGAAAAGCTCGAGGTGGAACAAAATGCCATTGAATTTTTACCACTATTAAAAGATATTGAATCTATTATTCAACCACTTGCTGAGGAAAAGCAGCTTGAGTTAACACTGGATTATGCATTCCCATTACCCAAAGCGCTCAATAGTGATGAGACACGCCTAAAACAAATCCTACTGAATATTGCCAGTAACGCCGTTAAATTTACTGAACAAGGATTTATTTCCATTGGGATTAATTTTAACCCACAACAAGACCAATTTATCTTTGTCATTAAAGATACAGGAATTGGTATGTCAGAAAGTGAAATGGAAAGGGTATTTAAACCATTTGAGCAAGCAGATACCACCACAACACGACGATTTGGCGGCACCGGACTTGGGTTATGTATTTCTAAAAACCTAGCACAATTACTCGGTGGAGATGTACAGGTTAGCAGTGAGCAAGGGAATGGTAGCACCTTTACCATTGCTATTTCGGCTAACCACTGCAACCTGGGTATCGAGTGGATTGATTGTGACACCTATATTCAAAATCAAACAAGCAGCGCTCAAAAACTGACAGAGACGCAGTTAGAAGCCACTATATTGCTCGCCGAAGATAATAAAGATAACCAAGAGTTAATTTCATTATTATTAAGCTCTTGGGGCCTTAAACCTGATATTGCAAATAATGGTGCAGAAGCGGTAGAAATGTCACTGATCAATGATTACGACTTAATTTTGATGGATATGCAAATGCCAGTAATGGGGGGTCTAGAAGCAACTGAAATGCTCAGACACGCCGCCTATGATGGGCCGATTGTCGCATTAACTGCTAATATCATGAAAAATGACATTGATACCTATTTGGCTGCCGGGTGTAACGCCACACTTGGCAAGCCCATCGATAGAGAAAAGCTCGGCACGGTGCTACTCGAGTTTCTTGAGCTCGCCAGTGACAATGCCTCGAAGTGGAATAACCTTCTAAAAAGCGAAAAGTTCCTACAAATCAGTCAGAACTATTTAGAAAAACTACCGGAGCAACTCGAGCTCGTAGAATCACTGTATGAGAATCAGGAGTGGGACTCTTTACGTGCACTTGCTCATAGTTTAAAAGGTAGTGCCGGCTGCTTTGGCTTTAGTAATATTCATAGTGCTGCGGGTGAGCTGGAAACGAGCTTACAAGAAAACAACAAAGCACAATGGCAATATACTACTCTACAACTCACCCAAGCAATTCAATATACATTAGATAATGAAGATGTTCAGCTACAAGCTGCGAGATGAGCTAGTTATGTGTTTTGAGATTCTGTAAATTGCATTCCCATTAGAATCGCGTCTTCTTTGCCAGTCTCAGTCGGGTAGTAGTTTTTTCTCCTACCCATCACACTCAAACCAACTTTGTCATATAGCGCGATCGCAGACTGGTTAGATGCTCTGACTTCCAAAAACAAGTTTTCAGCCTGTTCATCCACACACTGTTTTATCAATGCATGCATCAGTTCGGTCGCAATGCCTTTCCCTTGATGGTGTGGGTGTACGCAAATATTCATTAGGGTGTAGTCTGGTCCAGCTCGTTCAGCAATAAAATACCCGATCAGCCCAGCTTCACTATCACGACAAACATTAAAATAACGACCACCGATGCATGAAGAGAGCGTTTTTTCGCTCCATGGGTGGCTGTGGCAAGCGTTTTCAATCTCCATGACTTGGTCAATCGGAAATTGCGCCAATGCCTCACTACGCAGATACAGCATGATATATCACCCGCCATAATTGTTGCTTTTGCTCTGTGCTTAATACTGAGTCAGGTAAGGTCAACGTGTTCCCTTGCAGGGAAATAGACTCACCCGACATAACAACTAAATTATCGATATTAATCGCTAAAGCGATATCTTCAGCGAGACGCACCGGTAAAATCAAAGGTACAGAGGTATTTTGCACGCTTTCTGTATCAGCATGTGTATTGTATTTTGCTTTCAGCTTAAGTGGTGTTAAACCAAGTAATTGAGCATGTATAGGATGCATGATAAAAATACTTTTTTACTGAGTCTAAATGGTCGAAGTAAAAGATTCAATTACGTGGGTAAAGTAAGAAGTGGCAGGGGCGGCAGGACTCGAACCCGCAACCATCGGTTTTGGAGACCGCTGTTCTACCAATTGGAACTACGCCCCTGCAATGTCGACGCATTATAAAGAGCTTTTAGAAAAGGTAAAGAGGAAAAATACATTTTTTTGTTTGTTTGCACTTTTTATAAACAAAAAGGCGAATATTTATTATATTCGCCTTTTTTTCATTCAATTAGCTTGTGCTAATTATCATTATTCCCACTCGATAGTCGCAGGTGGTTTGCCTGAGATATCGTAAACAACGCGAGAAATACCATCAATTTCATTAATGATACGGTTTGATACCAGACCTAAGAAGTCATATGGTAAATGTGACCAACGCGCCGTCATGAAGTCAATTGTTTCTACACAGCGTAATGATACAACCCAGTCGTATTTACGTGCATCACCCATTACGCCTACCGATTTAACCGGAAGGAATACAGTGAATGCTTGAGATACTTTGTGGTAGATGTCTGCTTTATGAAGCTCTTCAATGAAGATAGCATCTGCACGACGCAGTAGATCACAGTATTCTTTCTTGATTTCACCAAGTACACGCACACCTAAACCAGGACCTGGGAATGGGTGACGGTAAAGCATGTCGTAAGGTAAACCTAACTCAAGGCCAATCTTACGTACTTCATCTTTAAACAGCTCACGAAGTGGTTCGACGAGACCCATTTCCATATCGTCAGGTAGACCACCTACATTATGGTGAGACTTGATCACGTGCGCCTTACCTGTTTTAGATGCCGCTGACTCGATGACGTCTGGGTAAATCGTACCTTGCGCTAACCATTTAGCATTTTTCAACTTTTTAGATTCAGCATCGAATACGTCAATGAACGTATGACCAATTGCTTTACGCTTATCTTCAGGATCTGAAAGACCAGCTAGATCATTTAGGAACTGCTCTTCAGCATCCACTTTGATGATATTCAGGCCGAACTTATCGCCAAACATTTCCATTACTTGCTGACCTTCGTTTAAACGAAGTAAACCGTTATCAACAAATACACACGTTAATCTCTTACCAATCGCACGGTGAATAAGCATGGCCACAACAGATGAATCAACACCGCCTGAAAGGCCTAGGATAACTTCGTCATCGCCGACTTTCTCTTTGATACGCTCAACCGCATCTTCAATGATCTGCGAAGGTGTCCAAAGTTTCTCACAGCCACAGATATCAATCGCAAAACGCTCTAACAAACGAGTACCTTGCTGCGTGTGTGTCACTTCTGGGTGGAATTGCACACCATAGAAACGTTTTTCTTCCCAAGACATTGCCGCGTGTGGACACGTATCCGTTTTTGCACTTGTTACAAATGTGTCAGGGACTTCAACTACTTTATCGCCGTGGCTCATCCATACGTCAAGATGACCAATGCCATCTTCAATGTGATCTTCAATCGCTTCGAATAAGGCACAGTTGCCAACTTTTTCAACTTTTGCGTAACCAAACTCTTTCTTATCAGAGCTATGTACTTTACCACCAAGCTGCATCGCCATTGTTTGCATGCCGTAACATACACCAAGTACAGGTACACCTGCCTCGAACACATACTCTGGTGCTCTTGGGCTATTTTCTTCTGTGGTTGACTCTGGACCACCAGACAGGATGATACCCTGAGGGTTGAATTCACGGATCTGCTCTTCCGTTACATCCCACGCCCAAAGTTCACAGTAAACGCCAATCTCACGTACACGACGTGCAATTAACTGCGTGTATTGAGAACCGAAGTCTAAGATCAAAATACGGGAATCATGGATGTCTTTGCTCATTGATAATCTCGTTAGTTAGGAAACGATAAAATTAGTAAAGCACAGCTAACCTGCTTTACCAGAATTAAAAAGGGCTAGCTGCTGCTAGCCCTGACAATTTTGCGGGCTCAACGCACGTTGGCCGGCTTAACCTAAGCGATAGTTAGGCGCTTCTTTGGTAATTTGTACATCGTGTACGTGAGATTCACCCATACCTGCTGATGTAACACGTACAAACTCAGGTTTGATGTTCAGTTCAGCGATTGTTGCACAACCTGTTAAGCCCATTGCACTGCGTATACCACCAATTTGCTGGTGAATGATCGCAGCAATTGGGCCCTTGTATGCAACGCGGCCTTCAATGCCTTCTGGCACAAGCTTGTCTGCTTGGTTGCTCTTCTGGAAGTAACGGTCTGAAGAACCTTCTTTTTGGTTCATCGCACCTAGAGAGCCCATACCACGGTAAGACTTGTAGTAACGGCCTTGATACAGTTCAACTTCACCCGGTGACTCTTCAGTACCAGCAAGCATTGAACCAACCATAACGCACGCTGCACCAGCTACAAGGGCTTTAACAATGTCACCAGAATAGCGAATACCGCCATCGGCAATGACTGGAATATCACGATCTTTTAGCGCTTCAACAGCATCTGAAATCGCAGTGATTTGTGGTACACCACACCCTGTAACAATACGTGTTGTACAAATTGAGCCTGGGCCAATACCTACTTTAACAGCATTTGCACCAGCATCAGCAAGGGCAAGGGCACCTGCGCCTGTTGCAACGTTACCCGCAACAATTTGTAGCTCAGGGTAAGCTGCACGCGTGGCTTTAACGCGGTCAATTACGCCTTGAGAATGGCCATGAGATGTGTCAATTAATAAGATATCCACACCAGCCTCAACCAATGCAGCAATACGCTCATCAGTACCGGCGCCAACACCCACAGCAGCACCAACACGTAAACGACCTTGTGCGTCTTTACATGCGTTCGGCTTTTCTTGTGCTTTTTGATAATCTTTAACAGTGATCATGCCTTTCAGTGCGAAAGCATCGTCAACCACTAAGATTTTCTCAATGCGGTGCTCGTGCATAAGACCAAGGATCTCTTCACGACCTGCGCCCTCTTTCACAGTCACTAAGTCTGCTTTTTTCGTCATCACTGACGAAACTGGCTTATCTAACTGAGTTTCAAAACGCATATCACGACTTGTCACAATGCCTTCTAACTGGTTATCAGCACCCACTACTGGGAAGCCTGAAAACCCTTTTTCTTCAGCAAGGGCAATTGTTTCAGCAATTGTTTTGTCAGCTGTCACTGTGACTGGGAAAGTAACAATACCTGCTTCGTAAGTTTTTACTTTACGAACATTGTCGGCTTGCTCTTCGATGGTCATGTTTTTGTGAATAAAGCCAATGCCGCCTTCTTGCGCTAGGGCAATCGCTAAGCGTGCTTCAGTAACTGTGTCCATTGACGCAGAAACAAGTGGCAGGTTAAGCTCGATATCGCGTGTCAGACGAGTTTTAAGACTCGCTGTGTGCGGTAGAACAGTTGAATGAGCGGGTACTAGTAGTACGTCGTCAAAAGTAAGGGCTTCTTTTGCAATTCTTAGCATGTGTGCGGCTTCTCTCAAGTGAATTCTGAGTATAAGGAATTGCGTGCGCATTTTATCAGCGTTCCTTATGTGAGTAAACAAAATTTAGCAAAAAATGTGCTAAAGTGTCTGTGAATTTTTTATGGAGCTCGGTATGTCGTTGCCACAAAACAACAAAGTTTATACAGTTTCGCGTCTAAATCGCGAAATTCGCGGTTTATTAGAACAAGGTTTCGCTTCTCTAGAATTGACGGGTGAAATTTCAAACTTTGTCGCCCCTGCATCTGGGCATTGGTACTTTTCTTTAAAAGATGAAAAAGCCCAAGTAAAAGCAGCAATGTGGCGAGGGAACAATAGATATTGTAAATACCGCCCTGAAAATGGCGCACAAGTACAAGTCAAAGCACGAGTCTCTGTTTACGAACCTCGTGGTGATTATCAACTCATTGTTGAGCAAATGGCACCCGCGGGCGAAGGCTTACTCAAGCAACAATTTGAAGCGTTGCAAATGCAGCTGGCGGCAGAAGGCCTATTCAACAGCTTCCATAAAAAGTCACTCCCACAGCAAATCAATCGTATTGGTGTTGTGACCTCAGCAACGGGTGCAGCTATCAAAGACATCCTATCGGTTTTGAAACGCCGCGCCCCACAATTAGAGGTCACCATTTATCCGACACTTGTACAAGGAACAGGTGCTGGCGCACAGATCGCTGAGAAAATAGCACTGGCAGATAAACGTAATGAAGTTGATATACTTATTGTTGGTCGCGGTGGAGGCTCGCTGGAGGACCTGTGGTGCTTTAACGAGGAGGTCGTCGCCCGTGCTATTTTTGCCTGCAACCTCCCTATTATAAGTGCTGTAGGCCATGAAATAGATACTACCATCAGTGATTACGTCGCTGATTTGCGCGCCCCCACCCCCTCAGCTGCCGCAGAGTTGGTGAGCCCCGATAGCAACGAACTCATCGGTTATGTGAAAGATAGAAAACAGCGTCTAACTCACGCCTTAAAACGCAAGTTATATGATGAACAACAACATATTGCGCGCTTGCAGCAACGTTTAAGCTTACAGCATCCGCAAAATCAATTGATGCAACAAGTCCAACGAGTCGATGAACTACAGCAACGCTTAATCAGAGCACTACAATATCAACAGCAAAAACAGCATCACAAAGTCAATGTACTAGAACATGCCTTACTCAAATTCCATCCTGAGAAGCGTTTGAATACCGCCAAAGCTAAGCTTGAAAGGCTAACATCAACACTTCACAACACGATGACCCAACAAAATACTAACCAGAAAAATCAGTTGGCTGTCTTAGCGGCAAGACTCGATAGCGTGAGTCCATTAGCCGTTCTATCTCGTGGTTATAGTATCACTCAAAAAGCCAACCATGTTGTAACTTCGATATCAGACGTACAAACAGGTGATGCACTCGTTACCCAATTAGTCGATGGGCAGGTGCACACTAAGGTAACAAACATTACAAAACCCAAAGAGTAAGTTAGTATTCACCACCTAGCTCACTACTTGTTTTTAAACTGAGGTGAATTTGCATTGTGCCTTTGTTTTGCACTGCCGTTACGGTTTTAAATTGCTTCATCCAAGGCATACGTAACAAAGCAGTGTGTACCTGTTGCCAATTCGCAACACCGGAGTGTGGTTGAGCGGTAAAATTCAATTGGCAAACATGTTGCTTACATTGAGAGGTAAGCAAAGTGATGTCATCATGTAACTGGGCTTCGTATAAAAAGTCTTCAGTAAACAACTCCACTTCAGACGCCCACACTTCGTCCCGACTTTGCTGTGCAAAAATCGCCTTTAATCGGTGAGCTACATTAAAAGTCGGCGTAACCGGCCCAGAATTAGATTGAAGCGCAGACAGCTGTGCTTTTAACCTTGCGTTGTCTTCTTTTAAGCGCTGGTTGAGAGCAACAAGCGCCTCACTGTGATGGGTATCGCTAGAAGATAAGTGCACACCTTCATTCACTTCTTGCTCAATAGGCAACCCCTTTAAAGGTCGCTCGTGATTTATTACAGATTGGGGACTCGATGACAAAGTTGATACATCGTCCACGTGTGGCGAGACCGAACGAATGCTATGTATCTCATACAGACCGCATGTCAATAACATACCTGCAATAAATGCACACAGCAAAGAGGTCCGGTGTCGCATCCGCAAGCAAACGCTCTAGAGCATTGCACTCGTATGGGAGTCATTGATACGACTAATGGCATCGTCTAAGAAGTTCTGATCCATACTCTCAGCAGGACATGGACAATTTGGTTTGCCGACGACTTTGGCTGGTACTCCCACCACAGTAGTATGCGGCGCGACGGCCTTAAGTACTACTGAGCCTGCACCAATGCGCGCTCCTTCTCCGACTTCAATGTTACCCAGTACTTTTACACCTGCTCCAATTAACACACCCGCACGTATCTTAGGGTGTCGATCACCTTGCTCATTACCTGTACCGCCAAGCGTGACCGATTGTAATATGGAAACGTTATCTTCAATCACCGCGGTTTCACCGATAACTATACCAGTCGCATGGTCAAGCATAATACCATGGCCGACTTTACAAGCAGGATGGATGTCAACGCCAAAAACTTCAGAGGTGCGGCTTTGAATAAAACGGGCGAGCTCTTTGCGCTGTTGTCGCCATAGGCAGTATGCGAGACGGTGTGCTTGTAATGCATGGAAACCCTTCAAGTTTAAAATCACGTTAAGATAACTATCGGCAGCAGGGTCTCGATCTTTAACAGCTTTGATATCATGGGCGACATGCGTCAGCATTCGGTCACAATCAACGAAGGCCTGATCAAACAATTCTCGTATGGTAAATGCAGACACGACAGCGTCTGACAGCTTATTTGCAACAATGAAACTCAGCGCCGACCCCAGACATTCATGGTTGAGTACACTCGAATATACGTGACTGGCGAGCAGGGGCTCTTTTTGAACCAGCTCTTGTGCTTCTTCTCTCAATTGTTGCCAAATTTCGTGTCTCATAATTTTTACATGCCTGTCATTTACTCACATTTCTTATCTTAGCGCGCATCACCATTTGATAGCACTAGCAAGTGTCGAATTTCTAGTTATTAATTATAACCTAAGGTTCCTATAATGGTGTTTTTTTAACGCATATGCAACTTAATAGGTACAAATAAAAACGCCCCGCAAAAGCGAGGCGTTTAAAAGGTCCACACAGTTTCAAGATTTATTTAAATAAATCCTGTGCAGGGATCACTTCAATGTTTTTAGCAGGTACTGCTAGCTTGTAGCTTTCTATGACCTTATCTTCATCAAGTAAAGCCTGTGGTTTGCTGACATTGTATTTAAGTGGTGACACGGTTTCGTTAGCCAGACGCTGCTTCATGTCTTCTCCATCACCGGTGACAAACACATAATGCATATTCTCTGTTTGAAGGTTTTCGCGGATCACGCGGTTGACATCTTCTAAACTCAAACTCGCTAGCTGTGAACGTACCAAGCTTACAAACTCATCGGTGTTATAAAATTGACTGTCCAGTGCATAGCCAAGCTGTCTATCCTGACTCGCGACTAATTGAGGCACGTAATTATTTAAGAAGTTACGTGTTGCTTCAAAATCTTTTTCACTCATCCCCTGCTTAATCATTTTATCCAGCTCATACACCGCGACACGAGTAGCAAAATGCGCATCATTGTTTGAGCGAAGTGGACGTAACCAAACTTGGAAGATCTGCTCAGAGCGACCTAAGTTCGCATCAGGCATAGTTTGGTACATACCGCGTGGGAAGTATTCTATGTAAGCATAATCGCCATAGTTCATACCGCGAGTTTGACGAATTCGGTCAAATAGGAAAGCGCCTGAATTACGGTGCTCACCAAAGTATGAACGCACTAACCAAAGCGCTGTCCAATCTTTGCTACTGCGTACCGTATCAATGGGGAAACCAAATGACACCGCCGTTGATTTAGCGCTTTTCTCGACTACGGTCGCATGAACCCCTTCTAGTGCAGGCGCATCAGCAACATTTAAACGCTTTTCTTCACCCTTTGGTAAACGCGTTAAGTCTTGTATCAATTTCGCCTTCAAATCATCATTTAGCGCACCTGTTAAACCTAGATTTAACTTCGCTTGAGTGAACTGGCTGTGATAGAAATCCTTCACATCTTGCAATGTGAGCGCTTCTAAATCTGTCAAATCACCTAGATTGAGGCTTTCATAGGCATGGCCTTGATATAGCTTGTGATAAAGCACCTCTTTACCCAGCTCTTCATCATTGGACGACTTTAAGTCTGAATTAATGTTATCAATCAGCTCTTTTTTCAAGCGACTAAAGTCATCTTCTCTAAAACCAGGATTAAGAAGTTGCTCTCCAACTAATGCATACCACTGCTGTGCATTGTCTTTATGCACACGACCACGCAGTGCAATCATCTCTTTGTCTACTTGGTGAGCAAAGCTACCCGCTAGCGGGTACATGGCTTTTTGGATTTCTTTATATGACTTGGTGGCACTGCCCCCTTTAGCAAGCATTGCGGCGGTCAAAGCAGCAACCCCTTTTTTCCCCACCGGATCAGCAGCCGCACCCGTGTAAAATAACCAGTTCACATCAACTAGCGGTGAATTAGACGTTTTATCTAGTACGGTAAAGTGTTGCTCTGTCGGCTGGTTTAGCTTAGCTGTTAGTGCGTTAAGATCCACTTCTTTATCAAAACCAGTGATCTCAGCTTTTGCTGACATCGTTACGGTATTTCGTCCAGAGTCAACGAAGTACTTATTAGCAACTCGGCGGATATCCTCAGGAGTCACAGTGTCTGCCGTTGCATACATTTGATTGATGACCTCAGGGTCACGCTCAAAATGTACATAGCTTGCCAACATCGATGCGATTGCCTTTGACGAATCTAGCTCATTGGCAAAGCTATAACGCTTATTTGATTTCAGTGCCGCTAGCTTACCTTCATCCACCAATTCAGCACGCGCTGTCGCGTAAGTACGGTTAACCGCATCTCGAACAGTAACTAAGTCTTGTTCGTTTTCTACTTTAACGAACACATGTAAAAGACCTGGATCTTTTGTTTCCGCATTGTATGTGATCAACTGTGTCGCAATTTGCTTATCAACCACCAGCTCTTGGTATAGCTTTGAATTTTTCGAGAAATAAAGCTCTGAAATCAAATCTACTGCTGCACGATCTTTTTTCGTCGGCTCCCATGCTGGCCCTTTGTATGACACTAACAACCAATGGCCCGGTTGACCTTCATTGACGACATGCTGGTATCTTGCTGCTTGCTGTTTTGGTTCAGCAGGGATCTCTGCCTGATATTCACCACGTTTCCACTCACCCCAGTGTTTTTTTACCATATCCACTGTCGCTTTAGGCTCTACGTCACCCACAATGATAATGGTTGCATATTCAGGTTTGTAAAAGCGCTCGAAGAATAAATCCGCATAAGCCATTTGATCCGGCATCGCCTCAATGTCTTCAAAAAAGCCCATCGTAGTGTGCTTATAGGTGTGCTCATCAAAGGCATTCTCACGTACAGCCCCAAGCAACTTCCGTAAAGGATTGGCATTGTTTTTAAGGTATTCACCTTTTACCGTCAGCGCTTCTGTGCGAAATTGCTCTTCACTGAAGTGCAGGTTTTGGAAAATATCAGATTGGATTTCAAGGACTTTATCTAAGTGCTCTTTTGAAAAGCTCAGATAATAATTGGTGTAATCATTCGTCGTATAGGCGCGATTATCCACCCCTGAATTTTTAATAATATCTTTGTAAATCACTTCCGGATATTTTTTTGAACCTTTAAACATCATGTGCTCAAAAAAATGTGCAAAGCCAGTTTTGCCGTCTTCTATTTCATTACGCGACCCCACTGAAACCGGGATCTGTAAAGACACCACATCAGGGTAGTCTGTTTTAACCACCATGACACGTAAGCCGTTATCAAGCTCTTCGAGTACGTAATCATGCGCAAATACTTTGTTAGCAACGGTGTCGACATCAGCCACAGCACTGTTCGGTTGGCCATGGGTGTTATTCATATTATTTGCAGCACACCCCGTGAGTGCCAAGGTGACGGCAAGGCTGGTTGCCAGAAGCTTAAATTTCATATGCATCCCTAATGTTTATCGTTTTTTGTCTCTGTATGCCTGTGCACAACACAGGTTTATCTCCTGATTATGCCTTAAAGTCAGTAGAAATCTTGTATATATCGACAAATAACGTAAAAACCTCCCCATAAGCTAACGAAACATTGTGCACCATAATTTGCTTAAATTTCAGTCCTTATGAAAAAAAGTCATATTTAATGAAGTAAATTCAATAAAAAAATCTATCTAGACGTCTAAATGGCTGCTATATTTACTCCATAATGATGAATGAGCGGGAATGAGGACATGGCTTTAACGCTACAAGAGAAAATATTAGACCCTAACCAAGGGGTATATTTGATTGGTACAACTCCACCAAAGCTGGGGACAGACAGTGAGCAGCTGCAAACAATTGCAACTAAACTTTTAGATCGATTGCATGAGATTGAGTATGATGGCGTAGTTATTTACGACATTCAGGATGAAAGTAGCCGTACACAAGTACCTAGGCCTTTTCCTTTTAAACAAACTGTCGATCCTTGTGAGTACAGTAAGTTGGTTCGCGACTTGTCTAAGCTTGACGTGATCACCTATAAAAGCGTCGCACAGCGTGACAGAGAAGAGTTCACACAATGGCTATCTAAGACCAAACAAGACTTTGGTTTGAACAATCTCGTATTAGTTGGTAGCCCCTCTTCCAGCGGCGACATCAAATTAGGTCTGCCTGAGGCTTATCAGACTCTAAATGAGCATTCACAAGACTTTTTCTTGGGCGGTGTTACGATTGCAGAACGACATGCGAATAAACGTAATGAACATGAAAGGCTCATCGATAAAACCACCAAGGGCTGTGAGTATTTTATCTCTCAAGCAGTCTATGATGCACAAGCGACCATTGATTTATTAACCAGTTATGCACGCACTTGTCGTCAACAAGGCATCGAGCCAAAACGAATTATTTTGACTTTCACTCCCTGTGGTGGACAAAAAACGTTAGAGTTCATGGAGTGGCTAGGTATTTCAGTGCCAGAAGCAACAAGGTGGCGCATGCTAGATGCTAACAACACACTTAATGAATCAATCAAGATTTGCCGTGAGAATTTAGATCTCATTTTACGCAGTTGTGCGCATTTAGACATTCCTCTGGGGCTAAACATCGAAAGTTTAACCAACCGTAAAGAAGAAATTGATGCTTCTATTAATTTATATCGCCTGCTCAAAGCGACCATGGAATTAAAGTTAGCTGAAAAGCAAATCGCGTAATCTTTACAAAACACCATTCATCAATTGAAAAGCCCCGATGTGGGGCTTTTTTACTATTTAAATTAGCATTAAATGGGTGATCCTGGCGGCATAGCGAGCGGCGCATAATTTGCGGGCCACTTCCCTTCTTTCAAGAAGTATTGAATATGCTCACCTAGATAAACCGCAAATGTATCAGCTTTACTTGGACTCGAAAATAGCGACTGCTCATTTGAATCTTGAGCGATTTGTCGCAAATAATAACGCAGCTGCGCTTGCACCTCAGGCGCAACCTTATCACTCGCGCTCAAATCTGCCATTCTGTATGCCGTCAAATACTGTACACGCTGATTTAGCTTTTTAGCCATGGTTGATTTTGGGTTAACCTCAAAGACATGCGCATGAACTTGAGACAGTACTTCATCACTCCCCAAATTGGCGTTGTTACGAGCATACTGTTGTGCAACACGGTTTAAACGCTCAGCATTGAGCAGTAGCTTTAAGGTATGTTGCGTCGCCATTTCAGGTAATGCCATAGCATCTAACGTCAAACCAGTTCGACCATGTACACTTTCGCGATTTCTCGACTCACCATAGGCCTTGGGCGGGATCACTGCCAATATAGGCTCTGGAATCGTCAAAGACTCAGGGGACAAGGTTTCAAGTAACGACTGTAGTGCATCAATTTGCTGCGCTTTCGCAACGACCTGTGCACCTTTTACTTTACCTTCACCGCGTACTTCATAATCATAATCTACACCGCCGACCAACTTTACAACAGACTCTACCTGATACCTGTGGAATAAATATAAAGGTACCAACTTTTCTTCTAACTGTGATAAAGCCACCCCTGTTTTGATGTTATTAAGACCAAATTGACCTAGTGCTTGCTTGCGAATTCCCATGACACGACGCAGCTCTGTGATCGGGTCTTCGCCATTATCCCATAAATGGGCTGTCGGGTGAGCGCCGCCTTGCGGTCTTGCATCTGCATCTGAGATATAATCTAACCCCATTTCATTAGTCTGATTAATCACTTGCGCTAATGCCTGCGCTTCATCCGTAGCACGAAAGTCACCATAACCATATTTAACGGCTTGAATATCCCATGCTCCCATACCAGATGCATAGCCCTTACTCACATCAAGCTGTCCATTATTGGTAAATTGCACTAGCGGATGTGGATAATCCATCACGGATGCTCGTCCATCTGCAGATCCAGCAAAGTTATGGGCAATGCCTAGTGTATGGCCGATTTCATGCGCACTGAGCTGACGAATGCGATCCAACGCCATATCATGTAGCTTTTGAGTTACCTCATCTCCCTGCATAAAAGGCGCAGCAAGTGCTTCTGCAATAAGGATATCTTGGCGTACTCTCAACGACCCTAATGTCACATGGCCTTTGATAATTTCACCGGTTAACGGATTAATAATGGAAGCACCGTAAGACCAACCACGAGTGGCTCTGTGAACCCATTGGATCACGTTATAGCGCACATCCATCGGATCTGCGTGCTCGGGCAACATTTTCACTTCAAATGCGCCTTTATAACCTGCCGCTTCAAATGCATCATCCCACCAGCGAGCACCATCAAGGAGTGCTGTTTTAACAGGCTCCGGCACACCAGGATCTAAATAATATACAATCGGTTTAACCGGCTCGGATACTTGCGCAGTCGGGTCTTTTTTCTCCAAGCGATGTCGCGGAATATAACGGACATACATCGATCCACCTAACGGTGCCGAGTAATCTTTATGTTCTATACTCCAAAATCCAGACTGAGGATGAAACTTACGCGGTTGGTAATTATCGTCAGGTAACGCAATCAGTGAATGGCGCTGATGCACAGTAATAGCGTATGGATCAGCCACAGCTTGACGCACATATTTACCTGGATTTGCGCCTTTAAACGTCAATATGGCCTCTAGCTCTGTATTTTGTACAAAGGCTTTTGAGCGTTCAGGGTATACCGCACTGCGACTCGTATCTAGGCTGTAACTACCTTGCTCAGTGGCTTTTAAGCGACGTGATACGCCATGTACATCAGACAATAAGTAAGGTGTATAATCAATTAAAACGCTATCGCTATCTTCTGCAACCACCTTAAAACCATGCAAAATACTTGATGCAAATGCCTCTTTGACACTTTGCTTCTCAGCATGGTTGTCTGCACTGGCTCGATAATACGTATTGTTAGCGCGCAGCATCACTTTGTTACCAAAACGCTCAAACTGCACTAAGTGAGTGCCACCTAACTGACCTCTATCCAAGCCAATGTCATTTGACCCGACACCGTAAGGTAAACTGTGCTGTAGTAAAAAAGGCTGTGCAAATTTATCTACATCTAAGTAAATTTTCCCGCTACTGTGATCTGCATAAAATGAGTAAAACCCTGGGAAATGGTTAAACTTATCAGTAAATTCGTCAATAGACTTAATTGCTGCCTGCGCATGCGTTATCATAGGCAGCAACAAAGCCGAAACGAGATAAGGGGTAAAACGTCTCTTCATCATAATTTTGTCTTTGTTATTTTCATGTTTTGTGATTGTTTTTTGGCTAGTATATAAAATTGTATACAAAAAACAGTGATTCAAGACGAAATTCAGCGCAGTTCGCAGTGCCTCTCTCACATTAAAACCACTGCGACCCGACAAACGTTATCAGGATTTAAAATATGCGTAGATTACCGCCGGTGTTATTTGAAGATGGATGCTCTAGAGAATTAGTGTCTCTGATCCGTACTCTTTTGGCAGCCTGTAAAGAGATTTCATTCCGAGTAGGACAAGGTGCACTATCAGGTGTATTAGGTTCAACCCTAGATGAAAACATCCAAGGTGAGACCCAGAAAAAATTAGACGTCTTATCGAATCAGTTAATCAAAGACATCTTGCTAGAATCTGGTTACGTCAAAGCAATTGCTTCTGAAGAAGAAGATTACACCGTCGCAGGCGATCCAAACGCCAAATATATCGTGTCATTTGATCCGCTAGACGGCTCTTCTAACACAGACATTAACTCATTAGTGGGTACCATATTTTCAATCATGGAAGCCCCTGAAGGCTCAGATGCAGCAGATCCAGCTATTTTTATGCAGCCAGGTAAAAACCAAGTTGCAGCAGGGTATGTACTTTATGGTCCTTCAACAACGTTAGCACTAACTACAGGTAAAGGGACACGTATTTTTACCCTAGACAAGACACATGGCAGCTTCTTATTAACTGAAGATTTCGCCAAAATCCCTGAAGATACGCAAGAATTTGCCATCAATGCATCCAATCAGCGCCATTGGCAACCAGCAATGAAAGACTACATTGCCGACGTATTGGCTGGCACTGACGGCCCTAGAGGTAAGAATTTCAATATGCGCTGGATAGCAGCCATGGTTGGCGACGTGCATCGTGTACTGTGTCGTGGAGGTCTATTTACCTACCCTGCGGATACTAAAAACCCAGAGAAACCTTACAAACTAAGATTACTGTATGAAGCAAACCCGATGGCAATGCTTGTTGAGCAAGCGGGTGGCTTAGCACACACCGGTGAACAACGTATTCTAGACATTGAGCCAAATGCAATCCACCAGCGCGTGGCGGTGATCCTTGGTTCAAAAAATGAAGTCGAAACTTGCTTAAAGTACCACAAGTAAGTTAAATCTTGAGGTCAATCTAGCAGTGCTAATAAGCGTGTTAGTTTGACCTTGTCTATTCCCCCCATAATATCTGGGTCGGACAATGCATAAAGGCTGCCCTCTAAATCTCCAACTAAATATTCTTCACGCTGCAATAAGACACTTGCCCATAACTCCAAATCTGACATGCTGATCTGCTCTTCTATAACGCGTTGTAATACCTGCTTAAAAGTCGACACCGATAAACTATAAATACCAACCTGTTGCTCAGCACTGAGCATGATTGAGATTGCATCATCTCGATGTGTGCCAAACTCGGCAAAACTGGCAACTGCTTCTAAATAATTCACTATACTCTCTCTGAATTGAGCTAACTCGCCTTGGCGATATCGTTTTGAGCACCATTCATATACGCTATCAATTGTGCTTGATTTACCTCATCTATCGCAACATCAGCAACGGTTTGTCCCTCGAATAATATCACTGCACGATCGCACAATGCATCAACTTGCCGTAAATTATGGCTAATTAATACAATGGCAATCCCTTGCGAACTCAGTAGACGGATTAATGATACTAAACGTGCGCATTGCTCTGCCCCCAGTGCTGCTGTCGGTTCATCCATGATAATAATATCAGCCCCTGCATACACGGCCCGAATAATAGCAACAGCCTGCTTTTGGCCACCCGATAATGAATTGACTGGCGAGTGAATATCAGCCAATGTCACCCCCAATCGCTGTAATAGCTTTTGCGCTTTTCTTAACATCGTTTTTTTATCTAGCCAGCCCAGAGCTCGCAATAATCGATTTCGATGCATTACTTCACGGTTTAAAAATAAATTTTCGACGACACTGAGCGCTTGCACCAACGCTAAATCTTGGTGAACGACAGCCACTCCCGCATTTTGAGAATCACGAGGTGAGCTTAAGCTCATCCTCTTTTGAGCGATTTCTATATGTCCACTGTCTGGTTGAGTTAGCCCTGCAAGTATTTTTACAAGTGTCGACTTTCCTGCCCCATTGTCCCCCAGCAAAGCAACAACTTCTCCTCGATTAATCGTAAAATTAACCCCTCTAAGCACATCAAAGCCATCATAGCTTTTACATAATTCACTGACTTTTAGTACGATTTGATCTAAAGCAGAGCGTTTCATCACTTTTTCACCTGTGTAGTCATAGCAACAGCAATAATTAAAATAGCTCCCTTTACCATCACCTGCTCATTACTTGAAAAACCACTGAGGATCAGTGCATTGTTAATGGCACCAATTAACCATACCCCCAACACAACCCCAAAGATATTCACACGCCCACCAAGCAAATTCCCCCCTCCAATGGCCACCGCAGCAATCACCACCATTAGGTCAGATTCACCAATTGAGTATCTTGCACTTTGCATTCTTGCCCCATACAGTACCCCTGCGCAGGCACAAAACACGCCACATAAAGTCATTGCTGTAATTCGTATTCTCGAAACCTTGAGACCCATACGATATGCAGCTGATTGATCTGTGCCCACAGCGATTAAATGGGATCCAAAGCGTAATTTAGTCAGCACAATTTGGGCAAAGAACGCTCCGCTCCCTACCCACAATATGAAGCTAGGCACGCCAAATAAAGCACCATGACCAAACAATTCGATAAATTGCGTATTTACAATAGGTATGGATTGCAGCCCAGAAAACTGCCTTGCGATACCGGTCAGTAACCCAAGCACACCCAAAGTTATAATGAATGGGTGAACCGTCAGATACTCACACAGATAGCCATTAAATGCGCCAATGGCGGCCCCTAGTAATATCGCAACAAAAACGGCGATAATGACACCATAAATTGGCAATAACCACGCAGCGACCAAACCGCATAGCGCCACAATAGCGCCAATTGATAAATCAATACGCCCAATAGACAAAGCAAAGCTCAACC
Source organism: Pseudoalteromonas luteoviolacea (assembly GCF_001750165.1). Classification (NCBI taxonomy): domain Bacteria; kingdom Pseudomonadati; phylum Pseudomonadota; class Gammaproteobacteria; order Alteromonadales; family Pseudoalteromonadaceae; genus Pseudoalteromonas; species Pseudoalteromonas luteoviolacea. Next base: position 545,099 of record NZ_CP015411.1, on the reverse strand, counting down.
CTATCGCCATCACGATAATAGGCGCGGTTTGCACTAAAATATTCAGCAAATTTATACTCGTAAAAAAGGCCGTATCCGATAGTGTAATAGCAAAAACGAGCAGGAAAAATGCAAACGCATAGTACACTAATGAGTATCTATTTAACTTACTGAACATCATCACCTCTATCGAACAATGAACTCACTGATGGAGACTGTGTCAGCGCTGTTTGCAAGATGACGGGAAGCGGGGTTTGAAATGCAAGGTGCCATGAGGCCTCGATATTTTGGCGAGTGACTAAGTTATAACTGACCTGAGTATATTTTGGCGTGGCCACTCCAATCGCTGCACTCGCGCCAATTCTGGCCATGCGGGTACCGATTTCAAAAGGGCGGTCTGACACCGTGCCATACATACTGCCATGTAATGCCATATCAATCAGGTTATTAGTGCCAAGGTCATGGGTGATTACTTTAATGTCCTTACGATTCGCAATCCTTAATGCCTCAATAACCCCTTCTGCAGCAGCATCCCAAGATACGTAAATCGCTTTAATACTGGGGTTTTGGATAATCATTGCTGCTGTCAGCTGCGCTGTTTGGCTTTTTTTAACAAACCCCTTTTTTACACTCAGTTGTATTTCACTATATTGTTTAAGCGCCTGTACAAACGCATCATCTCGTTGGTTGGTAATGTAGTAATCTGCGTCATGATAAATCATCCCTACCTCTCCTCGGGCAACGATGGCTTGAGCAAGCAATTTTGCAGCGGCTTGCCCCATCCCCTCAATATCAACGCCCACTAAGCCGGCATAGTCTGCGCCATGATTAAAACCAATAATGGGGTTACTCAGCAGTACCAACTGCGACCCTGCTTTACTTAGACGCAAATAACTTGGTTTTGAACTTAACCCATCAATGCTCAGTGACAACACAATGTCAGGTTGTAATACTGCTAAGGTCTCTAAATCACTTATCTGCTTAACGGGATCATAATGCGCTTCAGTCACTGCCAGTAACTCTATGCCCAAACGCTGAAATTCTTTTTTTGCGCCCAAAGTGACCGCGTTTATCCAAGGGCTAGAACCATGCCATGCCATAACGGCGGTAAGTTTTGCCTTTTGTACTTGAGTTTCTTGCTTTTGAGATAAGAGATATTCGGTACTCCCTTGAGCCACCGCCACTGGAGTCATGGCAATAGCACACATCCAAATGGCGATTAACTGCCAACGTAAATACTGGCCCCAGCCATTCGACATTAGGTCGCGGCACTTCATCGAATAGTTCCTTTAATGAAAACCTGAATACGTACATTTGATCAGCACTCTAATGTTTGTCAAATAGTTTTACTTCACCTCCAACAGATGAGATGTCGGCATACGCCTTTTAAACTATTCGAAAATAATGCCATGTGTAATAAGATAGGCACTCTGAAACATGATATCTATATGCATAAACTAAAAAGGGTACACAGTGAAAGGGTCAAACGCTAAACAAAATAAAGCCGTTAACTTACGTTTAGTTTTGACGCAGATTGTCACACTTGGTCCCATTTCACGTGCAGACATTGCACGAAATACATTACTGACCAAACAAACAATTACTAACATGGTCGAAGAGCTGATCGCGATAAACCTCGTTGAAGAAATGGGTATAAAGCGCTCCGAAGGGGCTGGTAAGCCTTCTAAAATGCTGTGTTTAAATAAACATGCCGCGTTTACGTGCGCAATCCGTATTACCCCAGAACTATTAGAGCTGGGGTTGTATTATCTGAATGGCGAATGCCATAGTAAAATAACTAAACAACTCACTTCCCCACTCAGAGCGACAGACATTGGGCATGTTTTGGAGCAGTTCATTGCAACAAATAATGTCAGTATGCAGACCATATTAGCTATCGGTCTTTCTATTAATAACAGTCAAGGCGATGCAATATCTCAACATCAGCTCAACCAAACATTACAAGCTCAGCTGAGTGAGCGACTTCATTTACCAATCGCTTTAGAAACGACTGCATCAGCATGTGCTGCATATCAAATGTTATTCGGAGAAGCAAAAACCGTACATAACTTTGTATATATTCATATAGGTAACAAAGTGGAAGCTGCTGTTGTTTATGACAGGCAAATTATGCTTGGTCAAAACGGCTTAACTGGCGCGATAGGTGATATGTTTGTCACTCCTGAACACAATGACAAAACGGGAGAATGGGGCACACTCAATGAGTTCTCATCTGTAGATTCCTTAGCAACTTTTATTGCAAATAGCCCGGATTCCACTATTCCAATCAGTGCACTAGACCCATCAAAGCATCTACAATGTGCAACCTGGATAAACCAGGCCACTGAGCCACTTCGAATTGCTATTCATACTCTGGAATCTTTACTAAATACCCAAACTATTATTATAGGCAGTGACCTCAGTGAAACATGCTTGGATAAGCTGATCTGCTCACTCAGACCTTTTATTCCCTCAATTGCGCAACTTGGCAAGCGAGATATTGTCAGGCTTATTAAAGTGCCAAATATCAATAGCGTCGCTTTATCTGGCGTCGCCACATTACCTTTACATGCAGCGTTGAGTAATAAGAATATGCAAACACTTTACATACCCAAGCTTTTTCAAGGCACTCCATTGCAAGAGAGTGTTTTTCTGCGCCAAGATTAATACTATTAATCGTATTTAACATCTTGTCGTGATTGGAACATTTTCCAATCCTCCCCACTCACTCCAGGAACCATCATATACCTGTAAATGGGCGTAACCACACTCATTTGCAACCAAAGCTAAAATACAGGCGGTGACCCCTGAGCCACAACTAAATTGTAAGGTAGTTTCATGTGAAATAGCACCTAGTGCTTCCAATTGTCTTGCAATCTCCTCAATAGGCCGTAACAACCCCTGTTCTGTGAGCAAACTGCTATACGGTAAGTTCACGCTATTTGGAATATGACCCTGACGCTTCCCCGAGCGCGGTTCGGCACCTTGTCCTGCAAAGCGTTTTCCCCCTCTGGCATCAATGAGCAAAGTATCTGGACAATCGATACCAGACAAAACTGCATTTTTGTCTATAAAATAGCGTTTTTGTGGGTGTGCTTTAAAATCACCTAATGTCTGGGCACATGCATACTCAGTCACTGTATCTAAGCCACAGAACTGCCAGTACTTTAATCCGCCATCTAAGACAAAGACTTGGTCAAATCCCATTGATTTGAACATCCACCAAGCTCTTGCTGCGCTAAACAAACCTTTATCATCATAGACAACAATGGTATCGGTATTATTAATACCGAGTTGGCGCACTTCAGCTTGAAACACGTTCGATGAACACATCATGTTAGGTAAGGCACTTCCATGATCACTAAAGGTATGACTAATATCAAAACGTAACGCACCAGGAATAATTGCTGTCGGTTGGTAAACACCTTGTTCGCCTGGCTTTATTATTCCAGCATCAAGAATAACCACATCTTGACGATTTTCATAAACCCATTGACTACTTTTTAAGTTTTTTGCCATTTTTGAACACTTATTTAATTAGTTCCGGTTAAATTCTAATAAAGCAAACGCTATACTAGGGAGCTTTAATGTATATCACAAATATAATGTATGGGTAGTAAAGTCATTGTTTCAGGTCAAGTAAGCGGCGCTATTTTAGCCGTATTACCTAAATTTATTGGGGATGCAATTAATACCCTGCCAGCTCTGGAACTATTACAAAACCTGTATCCAACACAACGCATATACGTTTTAGGCAGGCCATTTATGGCCAGCTTATTTTCTCGTGCAGATCATTATGGCGTAGAATTCATACCCGACAAACGCCATTATTATGATGCACCACACAATATTCTTAGCATGTCTCGCATACTTAAAGGCTATAATATCTCAGCAGCCGTATTGTTCAGGGGCTCGCTACGCGACGCACTTTTAATGAAGCTAGCTGGCATAAAAACTATCATAGGTTATGCACAAAATGCTAGAAGCCCTTTATTGAGCCATGCATTAAAACTCAACCCATGTGAACATTATATTTATCGTTACTGCCAGCTGGTTAATGAACCTCATGGCAAGCCCTTTGAAACATTTAATAAACCTACACTCACCCCCCAAAAATTAGAGCAGCCACTAAAAGGTAAGCTAAAAATAGCGCTTTACCTTGGTGGAACAATAAAAGGACATCGGTGTTACCCCCATGATTTATCACTCGCGCTACTCAAACGATTAAGTGCATATCAAGATATACACCTCTATTTGTTAGGGGATAGCGCAGAGCGAGATGAGATGGAAACGCTCACACAAGAATTAGTTAAGCAAAATAAGTCAGTGACGAATTTAGCGGGACGTATGACGCTGGATATATTAGTCGACACAATTGGTAATATGGATGCAATGATCTCGATTGATTCGGGGCCGATGCATATTGCAGCTGCGTGTAACACCCCCTGTGTTGCCATCATTGGTCAAGGTACATCTCCGTGGTCTATCGTCGCGCCAAAACAGCAGAACTTAATCGCACTTCATCACCAATCAATGTCACTGTCTGAATCACAAATGATAAGAGACATTTCGCCGCAAGCTATCAGCCAAGCACTATTTGAACTTATCAAATAAGCCTTTAGTCCCTTAAACCGCTTTATGATATTGACCTAGCCATTGTGTGAAATCATCCGCCTTTAAAGGCCGACTTAAATAATAGCCTTGTGCATAGTCGCATTTCATTTCTTCCAAGAGCTTCAATGACTCTACATCTTCTACGCCTTCAGCAACGACAGAAAACCCAAGTTGATGCCCTAAACTGATTGTTGATCGGACAATACATTGATCTTGATGTGAACCCGCCAACTTTAAAATAAAGACCTTATCGAGTTTCAATTCATCAATGGGTAGCATTTTAAGGCGCCCCAAAGAGGTCTGCCCAACACCATAGTCATCCAGCGAAATATGCACCCCAATTTCTTTGAGTGCAATCAGCGCGGCTATCCCTTTCTCTTCATTTTCGATCATATCCCGCTCTGTCAGTTCAATCGTGATCAGGTTTGCGGGTACGGAGTAAGCATTTAACATGGCCTGCAAATGAGGTATGAAATCGATATCTGCGATATCTTGGGCTGACACATTGATCGCCGCTTTCATCGTTAAGCCTTGCGCTGTCCACACTGATATTTGCGATACAACTGTTTTCAACACCCATTGTGTCAAATCAACAATTAATCCTGATTGCTCTGCGAGATCAATAAATAGCTCTGGTGACACCCAATCTCCATTAGTACGTTTCCAACGGATCAAAGATTCAACCTTATCAACTACACCTGTGCGCATATTCAACTTAGGCTGATAGGTCATAAAAAGCTGGCCATCGTCTGCAACCAATGCTTGCTTTAATTCGTCAACAATTTCCAACCGCTCTAAATAAGCCTCGTCTTCTCCCGTTTGATAGAAATACACATCCTCAACGCCGTGTGAAGCATTGTCAGCAGCAATTAAAGCCCGTCGGATACTGTCGTCAGCATTGTCAGCTTGTTCTGGAATATGCACGACACCAACACTAAAACGTAAGTTGATATCAAAGTTATGCACTGTATAACTGGGATTTAGCTTATTTAAGAAGTTGTCTACGCATTGCTCCATAGTCGAGTCTGGCTTTGCCAAAAGAACAGTTAAAAATTCATCACCACCAAGTCTTACATTCAGCCCTTCAAAGTCAGCTGTCACCTGCTCTATTCGCTCTGCAACCGCTTGTATACAACTATCACCTATACGAGGCCCCAACTTATCATTGATGTGTCTCAATCCCTTAATATCTAACACCAACAAGTAGTAGACTTGCTCTGTCGAAAACAAGGCATCTAGGATAGGTAAAGCTGAGGTGCGATTGTAAAAACCAGTCAGTACATCGTGACTGGCTTGAAAGCGAATTTTCTTCTCACGGGCTTGAATGTCATCGCCCATCTCATGAAAAGCATCCACCAGTTGGCAAATCTCTTTGGTCGGGCGTGTTTCATGCACTTGTGCATTATAATCACCTTTTGCAAATCGCCTTGCCATTACCGTGAGCTGTTGCAATGGCGTTGCTAAATTTCGCGCCAAAAAACCACTGGTGACAAAACCGAATAGCATGGTAATACATGAGAGAAAAACAATAGTAAGTACGAGCTGGTCAAACTCCTCATACTCAGCGCGCAAATCAGCACTGAGGACTAAGCTAACTGGTACTTTAGTCAATGATGGGAGTGCCACTTCTGCATTTACATACAAAGGGTATTCGCCTAACCAACGATTGATTTTCTGCTCATGAAGGTAGGCAAATAAGTCACGGTCTTCTGGCAATTGAATAGAGCTGGCTTTCATTCGCTCACCCTGACTGATAAAACTCATCTCCATGCCTGTTAGGCCTTTTAATTGCTGTGCAATTGGTTCATCAACCACAAAACCGACAATCGTAAATGCAATAGTTCTAGGTGCTTTGACCGGTAGAATAATGGCTTGATATAGTTTTTTATCCAACACCACAAAAGCCGAACGCTCCTCATGAGCCAATAGCTCCTTTACTAAAGGTCTCATATCTTGCGGTAATTCTAGTTGATTCTGGTTAGTGGAAATCAGCTTACCCCGCATATCCAATAACAGCATCAGCTCAGCATTGATCCTTTGGCTATGATTGAACAAGACACTGCTGATTGTAGACGCATCTCTCGTTGCAACAGCTTGTTTAAAACCAAAGTCCTGAGTCAATACGGAAGCAGCAGTCACCAATAGTCTTTCACGAGCAACTAAATATTGCTGGTAGACGCTTTGCGCTTTTTGGATATCTTGTTGAACTTGACGTTCTTTAAACTCACTCGTCGACCACCAAAAACCGGCAAGACTGGCCACAGCGGTTATCAGTACGAGACCGACACACAGTACAATTATTCGGTTTTTAAAACTTGTGCCCATAATGTTCCTTTACCATACCCATGAGTAGATAATTCAAACAAAATAAACCTACCCCAAGGATTTGAATTATCTAACGCTCTCATCGCTACACAGAGATGGCTAACCCAATTTACAGACCGTTATATTTGATAATATCTTTCATTTAATTCATCACTTGCTACTGTTCTGAATGTGTTTGACGTAAATAAAACAACCTTGTTTTTAAAATATAGCTGAACGCTACAATTTCGTATGTACCGTATGTGCAGAAAAATAGGACTTAGCCACATAAGATTATTTTATCATCTTAAGTAAAAGTGACTTAGAAAAGAAAAGCAAGGAATTGCACGACGAATGCCTAACAATCACTTAAGCAGCTGATTGTTAGACACATTTTTAAAGCTAATTAGTCTATGAGACCATATTGCTCATCAAGAATAGAGATTACCTCTGCACGAGGGTCTTGAGGGATAACAAGCCCATTACCCACAATTTTACTCGCAATGCCAACATAAGTGTTAGACACAGACATCATAACTTCTTGCGGTAATTTGTATGATTGCGCTAAAGACTCTCTTTCAGGCATGCGATCTTTATTCAGTAACACGTCACTGTCAGGGACATTGTTGATGAGTAATTGGCGGAAACCTTCTTTCGAGTTTTCAACAATCTTACCATCTCGATAGGCTGGTCCATCCCAAATACGAGAAGAGTCAGGCGTCCCAACTTCATCAATATAAATCAATCGAGTTTCACCATCTGAATCTTCCACATATCCAAACTCAAACTTAGTATCGACGAAGATCTGATCCAGCTTATTCAGCTCTTTGGAAATCAGATTAAAGCCATCACTTAATAACTGCTCATAACGTGTGACATCTTCTGCGGATTTAAAGTTAAATGCATCAAGATTATCAGTGATGTTTTTACGCGTAATATTTACGTCATCTACTTCTGGCACATCTTCCACACCGGAGATGATGCCTTTGGTCGAAGGCGTTATTAGCACTTCTTCTAATTTCTGATGAGCCTGCAAGCCTTCAGGTAGCTGAATACCACAAAAATCCCGAATGCCTTTGCTGTAATCACGCCACATGCTGCCTGTAATGTATTGTCTGGCGATTGCCTCCACTCGAACGGTACTTGCTTTGCGAACGATCCACACGTATGGGTGAGGGATATCAACAATATGATTACCTGCAAGGCCTGCTTCATCAAATAATTTAAACCAGTGGGCTGCGACACTATTTAACGCGATACCTTTACCTGGCACACCATTTAAACCATTTTCACCTTGCCAAATACAGTCGAATGCAGAAATTCGGTCAGAAATAACCATGATCGCAAGCTCTGTTCCTTTAGGAACATCATAGCCTTTTTCTTCGATTAATCTGGCGCTGTCTTGATCGGTTAACCAGTAAACCGAACGTACTTTACCACTATGAACTGCACCTTTAGTGCGAATTGGTAGATCGTCATTGACGTCTAGAACTTTGTAGCTACTCATTGTATCTCCATAGAGAACGGCTGCATCTTGCTAAAGGACGCATAATACAGAGGGGGTTAGAGGGTGGTATGATAATCGAGCACAACGAAAATCACAATTGTTTAACGCATTACAGGACCAACCTAGCGAAACTTAGTTTAGTCTAGACAAATTCTAAGATAACATGACTGAAACTCGGTACTCAGAGATGGTTACATGATCCAAATATCAGATCTCACGTTTAGCTGGCCGGGCCAATCTACCCCGACGCTAAAAATCAATCACCTACATATAGAAAAAGGCGAGCAGCTATTTTTACACGGCCCTAGTGGCAGTGGTAAATCAACCTTACTGGGCCTACTCGCAGGCATTCATACTGCGCAACATGGCGAAATTAAAATTTTGAATGAAAATCTTGCTGCACTGAATGATGCCAAAAGAGATAAATTTAGAGCTGACCATATTGGTACTATTTTCCAGAATTTTAATTTACTTCCTTATTTAAGCCCTATCGATAATGTTTTACTGGGGTGCAACTTTTCAAAACGCCGGCAAGCTAATTTAAAAACGATCAATACCACAGCTGAGGCACAGGCCATAAAACTACTCAATGAATTAGGCATTGATGAAGGGACTCAATATCGCTCTGTGAATGAGCTAAGTATAGGTCAACAACAGCGAGTGGCAGCAGCACGCGCTTTCATCGGTCAACCTGAGCTTATTATTGCCGATGAACCGACCTCTGCTTTAGATGCAGATAATAGAGATATCTTTATTAAACAACTTTTTGAACAAGCCGACCAGTATCAAGCAACCATCTTATTTGTTAGCCATGATGCTAGCCTAGCCTCTTTATTTGATAGAAAAATCAGCTTGAAGGACATAAATGGAGCGAGCCTATGACATTAATTAACCTCGCCTTTAAAAGTATCATCAATCGAAAAGCCAGTGTTCTACTTACATTATTTACCATTGCGATTAGTGTCATGTTGCTGCTGTCGATAGAACGTGTCAGGCAAGAGGCAAAGCAGAGCTTCAGTAGCACAATCTCTGGCACAGATTTAATTGTTGGAGCGCGCACCGGAGATATTCAACTTTTGCTATCGAGTGTTTTCAGAATCGGCCATGCTAATAACGGTTTATCTTGGCAAAGCTATGAATATATCAAAGCGCAAAAAGGTGTGGCATGGACAATCCCAATTAGTTTAGGCGATAGCCATAAAGGCTTTTCTGTACTGGGTAGTGACGAAAACTATTTCGAACATTATCGCTATGGTAGCAAACAAACACTCAGCTTTGAGCACGGCCGGCCTTATCACAATGCTCAAGAAGTCGTCTTAGGCAGTGAAGTGGCAAAACAGCTCCATTATCACCTAGGCCAAGAAATTGTGGTCGCACATGGCATGGGAAACACCAGCTTTCATCATCATGATGACAACCCATTAGTGATTGTTGGTATCTTAAAGCCGACAGGGACACCGGTGGATAAAACATTACATGTCCCGCTAAAGGCAATTGAGCAGATGCATGGTCCAAAACACACAGGTACACACATCATCGGGCGAAAAAGCCATAATGATGCTCACGACCACGACCACGACCACGACCACGACCACGACCACGACCACGACCACGACCATCATAGCCATAATTATGAGGCTTTGAACAGTCAACCTGGTGACTTGGTCGGTAAACCAAAGCAAATCACCGCATTTTTAATGGGCTTTGACTCCCCACTATACACATTGCAAGTCCGTCGCAATATCAATACCTATCAGCCGGAGGCACTCTCAGCCATTATGCCAGGTGTCACTTTAAGAGAGCTGTGGGGCATGCTTGATATTGTCGAGAAAATCTTAATGCTTTTTTCAGGTGTCGTTGTTTTGATAAGCTTACTTGGTATGTTGACAACCTTGTTGTCCTCCCTTAATCAACGCCGTAGAGAGCTTGCAATTCTTAGATCGGTCGGGGCACGGCCACACCACATATTTGCTTTAATGACCAGTGAAGCCGTTCTTATCACTGCACTCGGGTGTATGGTAGGCCTTGCATTATTTTACTCGCTCATTTTAATCGGTAAAGGCGTATTACAAGCCCAGTTTGGCATTTCTATCACATTATCCATGCTTAGTAGCTATGAACTGCTCTTGCTAGGCGTTATTATGGTCTCAGGTACATTTATCGGCGCAATTCCTGCCGTTCGTGCATATTTTTACTCACTCAATGATGGCATGAGTATCAAAGTTTAAGAGGTTTTTATGTTTTCAACTCGAATAGCACCTTGGTTCATTCTAATAGTGACGGTGCTTATGTCTTTATCAATTAATGCGGCACCACCCAAAGAGATTTTTTGGGACGATTTAATTCCTGAAGGCCATGAACAGATCAGCAACCAAGACGCCGCAAGTCATGATGGCGATGATAAGAACTGGGTACAACCCGACTTAGACGCACCGGTTGTAAAAGCACTAGATGGTAAAAACGTAAGCTTGCCTGGTTTCGTTGTGCCTTTAGAAGGAAATAGCGAAGTCATCACTGAATTTTTACTCGTACCTTACTTTGGCGCATGTATCCATGTTCCACCACCTCCGCCTAATCAAATCGTGCATGTAAAAATCAAAAATGGCGTGCCTATTGATAGTTTATATGATGCGATAACGGTAACTGGTACTATCAAAGTAGAGAGCCATAAAAGTGAGCTAGCCCAAACAGGGTACACAATGAAAGCGGTTGGTGTCGCACCGTTCGAACTTTAACTTTTCAAAGAGGAAGTAAGAATACTTCCTCTTTGAAATGGCAAAACCTCATAGTTGACCCCCAACACCATACACACTGCTTATTCAAATTGACTTGTCCATTTTGCTTCCCTTTCTTTTGATAGTGACTTTGCACTGCGTTGGTTGACTAAAAAGCGCTGATAAAGGTAAATTCAAACTTTTTTAGTAAGGTTAAATGAGTTGTTTTAACCAAAGATATTCTACGTACCACTCTAACACGGTCACTGGGATAAAACAGGCAAAAATGGATCCTGAAACGAACTCAGTACGACATGGGGAAACATATAACGAAAGCGCGCAGCGCTGCCATTTTTTTGCGCAAGGTGGTTAACGTGCAAAAGGCTAGCGACAATGAACGCAGTGAGTACGCTCTTTTTGCGCAAGGTGAATATCGTGCGCAAGGTTAGAGACAACGAACACGGTGAGTACGCTCTTTTCACGCAAGGTGAAGTGAGGCGTTTTAACCAAAGGTAATCATAACACAGCACTCAACCTATCCGTCATCCTGAACTTGTATATGGACTCCACTTGTTTGACAACATGTTTTTTAAAATTAAAGATGCTTGCGTATATACGGTTTCTTTTGAGAGCGCTACTCTCTAACCTTTGATTTATTCACACCTTCTGTCCTAAACGCTTCGTTTGTGTATTCTCACTTCAAGTTCAGACAGGTTTTCAGAAGGTTGGTCCTACCTTTTAATTACATTGTTGTCGAACTCTTTTTAAAATGTTTTTAAATCATTGCGGGTTGGTAATTCGTACCTTGTTTTAGCATTGCCCAAGCAGTTCTGATATTTTTATTCACCAGCGCAATACAAGCTCGCTTTACACCTGAACGAGCAACTAACCTTAACAGCCATTGTTGCTTCAATGTCTTGGGCTTTTCCGGCAGGTTAGAAATGTATGACAATACCCCCAAAAATAAACAGGACTTTAGCTGTTTATCTCCAGCACATTTATCAATCCCCAGCATCACAGTTTTACCGCCACTGCTAAATTGTTTTGGGGTGACGCCTAAATATACTGAAGCACATCGTCCATTTTTAAAATGCTTCGTTTGACTCAAACTGGCGATTAGCCCCGCTGCGCCTAAAACACCTACACCTTCAAGCGCAATAACACGTTGGCATTGCTCATTTTGAGAAACAAGCAGCTCTAGGTTTTTAGTAACATCATTTAGGGATTGCTCTATGTGCTGGTACTGAGCTTTTAAGACACTAAGTAATGGCAATAATACCTCTGGTAAATCATTACGCTCAGTTAAAACCCTTTTCAATGCTTTCTTGGAGCGAGGAATAGTGATGCCATATTCATAAAATAGGGCCCTAATATGATTACCGAGTTGTGTCAGCTGTTTATCTAAAAATTTACGACTCACAGTGAGCGTTTGGAGAATTTGCTGTTCTATATTTTTTACTGGAGAAAAGGACATATTTGGTTGTATAGCAGCAATCGCAATCCCGATAGCATCATTGGCATCTGTTTTTTGTTTGCTTATATAAGGCTTAACATGTTTCGGAGACATCCCTCTCACTTCATGACCATAGGATTGCGCAACCCGTCCCCAATAATGAAAGCTGCCACATCCCTCCATTGCCACAATGCTAGGGGAAGAGTTAGCGAGTATTTGGCGAACTTTAGATGGAGACTGTGCTTTATTAAAAACAATTTCGCCATGTTTAGAGACTTTTGCGACTTGGATAATATTTTTTGCCAGATCGAGTGCAATCACGTTACGGTTATTCATATATGGACTCCTTTGTTTTGGTCGACACCACATTACACTGTATGTGAGATGTGGTGGAGTCCATATATCGCTTCAGGGTCTATGGTGCAAAAGGTTAGCGACAGCGAACGCAGTGAGCACGCTCTTTTTGCGCAAGGTGAAGTGACCCATTTTAACAAGAGATAATCAATCCCCCCCTATAAGCGGGGCAACCAACACAAAACAAGCAAAGCATGGATCCTGAAACCAGTTCAGGACGACGTAGTGAAACAGGTTAATGACAACGAACGCAGTGAGTACGCTCTTTTTGCGCAAGGTGATTATCGTGCAAAAGGTTAGCGACAACGAACGAAGTGAGAGCGCTCTTTTTGCGCAAGGTGAAGTAACCCATTTTAACAAGAGATAATCAATACACCCCTATAAGCGCAGCAGCCGAGTAAAAACTAACAAAGTCTGGATCCTGAAACGAGTTCAGGACGACATGGTGAAAAAGGTTAATGGCAACGAACGCAGTGAGAGCGCTCTTTTTGCGCAAGGTGATTATCGTGCAAAAGGTTAGCGACAGCGAACGCAGTGAGAGCGCTCTTTTTGCGCAAGGTGAAATAAGCGAGTTTAACCGCTGCTAAGGGACTTAAATACAAAAAACCCGCTGCATTTCTGCAACGGGTTTCTTTTATTTGGCGCTTGGCGATGTCCTACTTTCACATGGGAAACCCCACACTATCATCGGCGCTATTTCGTTTCACTACTGAGTTCGGCATGGGATCAGGTGGTTCCAAAATGCTATTTTCACCAAGCAAATTCTTTGCTTTTAGTTTTTATTATTTATTTTTTTAAATTGGGCCCTGGCAATGTCCTACTTTCACATGGGAAACCCCACACTATCATCGGCGCTATTTCGTTTCACTACTGAGTTCGGCATGGGGTCAGGTGGTTCCAAAATGCTATGTTTACCAGGAAATTCTGTGTGCAAGATGTTTAAAACACCTTACTAAAATCTGGAAGCGTAATTAAATTCTTATCGTCTACTTTCTATTCTTAACTTCTAACAAGCTTAAAACCACTTTGGCGTTGTATGGTTAAGCCTCACGGGTAATTAGTACGAGTTAGCTCAATGCCTCACAGCACTTCCACATCTCGCCTATCAACGTTGTAGTCTTCAACGGCCCTTCAGTTAACTCTAAGTTAAAGTGAGAACTCATCTCGAGGCTCGCTTCCCGCTTAGATGCTTTCAGCGGTTATCGATTCCGAACGTAGCTACCGGGCAATGCTATTGGCATAACAACCCGAACACCAGCGGTTCGTCCACTCCGGTCCTCTCGTACTAGGAGCAGCCCCTCTCAATTCTCAAACGCCCACGGCAGATAGGGACCGAACTGTCTCACGACGTTCTAAACCCAGCTCGCGTACCACTTTAAATGGCGAACAGCCATACCCTTGGGACCGACTTCAGCCCCAGGATGTGATGAGCCGACATCGAGGTGCCAAACACCGCCGTCGATATGAACTCTTGGGCGGTATCAGCCTGTTATCCCCGGAGTACCTTTTATCCGTTGAGCGATGGCCCTTCCATTCAGAACCACCGGATCACTATGACCTACTTTCGTACCTGCTCGACGTGTCTGTCTCGCAGTTAAGCTGGCTTCTACCATTACACTAACCGTACGATGTCCGACCGTACTTAGCCAACCTTCGTGCTCCTCCGTTACTCTTTGGGAGGAGACCGCCCCAGTCAAACTACCCACCAGGCACTGTCCTCAATCCCGATTAGGGACCTAAGTTAGAACATCAACACTACAAGGGTGGTATTTCAAGGTCGGCTCCACACAATCTAGCGACTGTGCTTCAAAGCCTCCCACCTATCCTACACATGTAGGGTCAATGTTCAGTGCCAAGCTGTAGTAAAGGTTCACGGGGTCTTTCCGTCTAGCCGCGGGTACACAGCATCTTCACTGCGATTTCAATTTCACTGAGTCTCGGGTGGAGACAGCGTGGCCATGGTTACACCATTCGTGCAGGTCGGAACTTACCCGACAAGGAATTTCGCTACCTTAGGACCGTTATAGTTACGGCCGCCGTTTACCGGGGCTTCGATCAAGAGCTTCGACATAAGTCTAACCCCATCAATTAACCTTCCGGCACCGGGCAGGTGTCACACCGTATACGTCATCTTACGATTTTGCACAGTGCTGTGTTTTTAATAAACAGTCCCA